>NZ_JAUBSD010000048.1:0-49750 GCF_036704575.1 Microcoleus sp. K5-D4 | reverse complement strand
CGCCTGCTTGGTGTAACGATCAACTGACTGACGTAGCGATCTATCGCCTGACTCTTTTAAGATACAAGGGGCGGGTTTTACAACCATAATCGCCAAAAATTAATAATCTTATAAACCCGCCCCCTCTCAACTCAACGGTAAGCCTCAATGTACATTTTTTCCCTTGGATCAAAGTCAAGGTTGATATAGGTTATTAGTTGTGTGGGGGCGGGTTTATGAGATTGTACGTGTGCGTCGAATATTATTGGTAAAACCCGCCCCTAGAAGGTCAATAAATCAACCTTGCAAAACTTCAATTAAAGCATCGCCCATTGCCCGACAGCCGACGAGTTTCATGCCTTCTGACATGATATCACCAGTACGATAACCCCGATCCAAAACTTCTACAACTGCTTGCTCGATTTTATTAGCAGCTTCCGGCTGATTTAAGGCGTAGCGCAGCATCATTGCCGCGCTTAAAACTTGAGCGATGGGATTTGCTTTATCTTGTCCGGCGATGTCTGGTGCGGAACCGTGCACGGGTTCAAAAACTCCCGGCCCGCTTGCTCCCAAACTCGCAGAAGGCAGCATCCCAATACTACCAGTTAGCATCGCCGCCGCATCGGAAAGAATGTCGCCGAATAAATTGCCCGTGACAATTGTATCGAACTGTTTCGGCCAGCGAATTAACTGCATTGCTGCGTTGTCAACGTAGAGGTGAGAAAGTTCGACATCAGGGTATTCTGAAGAAAGGACAATAATACGATCGCGCCACAGTTGCGAAACGTCCAAAACATTTGCTTTATCCACGGAACACAGCCTTTTCCCGCGCTTCCTAGCCGTCTCAAAAGCGACTCGCCCGATTCGGTCAATTTCTGACTCGGTGTAAGCCATCGTATTAACACCGCGTTTTTCGCCTGTTTCCGTCTCAAAAATGCCTTTCGGTTTGCCAAAATAAATGCCGCCTGTGAGTTCGCGGATGACCATAATATCCACGCCTTCGACAACTTCCCGTTTCAAACTAGAAGCATCAACCAACTGCGGTAAAATAGTCGCCGGACGCAAATTTGCAAACAATCCCAATCCGGCGCGCAGTCCTAATAATCCCGTTTCCGGGCGCTGTTCGCGAGGCAAATTATCCCACTTGTAACCGCCAATTGCTGCTAACAATACGGCATCGCAGTTGCGGCATTTTTCCAGTGTTTCTTCGGGCAGCGGATTGCCTGTTGCGTCAATAGCAGCACCGCCCATTAAAGCTTCTTGAAATTCAAAGCCGATGTCCAATTGTTGACCGACAAGTTTCAGGACATCTACCGCCACAGCGATAATTTCAGGGCCGATGCCGTCTCCTGGTAAAAGAGTGATGCGGTAGTTTTGAGTCATATCGATTTTGGAGTTTTGATTTGAGATTTGAGATTGAGAGTTAATGGAAATTCTTTGAAAATGCCAGACATTCTCACAAGGTTATAATCATATCAGGATAAGCAACCTCAGAATTCATTATGACATTCCCGACTTACCCGCCTGCTCAAGCTGAACCGCCTCTAGACCCCCGACAGAGTTTGCCAACAATGTATGATTTACCTAGCGAAGACCCAAAGGAGCCCGGTTTGCCAGATACATTTCATTTAGATCAGCCGCAACTCTTGGAATTCACGTTTTTGCCGCCGGGATGGGATGCGGAACAAGTCTTTACAGCCAGTGACCTAAATTTGTATTACGATGCAACACAGCCGCGCTGGCATAAACGCCCGGATTGGTTTGCTGCGGTGGGTGTGCCAAGGCTTTATCAAGGGCGCGATATGCGTTTGAGTTATGTAGTTTGGCAAGAACGGGTAAATCCGTTTGTGGTGGTGGAATTGCTATCGCCGGGAACTGAAGATGAAGATTTAGGGCGGACTGTTCAGCAAGCTGGGGAACCGCCGACTAAGTGGCAAGTTTATGAACAAATTTTGCGGATTCCTTACTATTTTGTGTTCAGTCGCTACACGGATGAATTGCGAGCTTTTCATCTTGTAGGAGGCCACTATGAACCTGCAGAATTAATTGATGGGCGGTTATTTATTCCTGAGTTGCAGTTGAGTTTAGGTTGGTGGCAAGGCACTTATAAGAGTATGAATCGGTTGTGGTTGCGGTGGTTTACGGCCCAAGGAGGGTTGATTTTGAGTCCGGGTGAAAGAGCAACGGCGGCGGAACGGCAACTGATAGAATCTCAACAGCAAGTAATTGAAGCTCAACAGCAACTCATAGAATCTCAACAGCGAGAGGAAAGACTAGCGGCGCGGTTGCGGGAACTAGGCATCGATCCTGAACAGTTGGTGTGAAATACCCAAACTAAACGGAGTACCGTTATAGTTCGGGCTTCGTGTCTCATCTGCCATTGCTCTGTTGGGAATACCCGTTACCGAGTATTCGTCACTGAAGACGATCCGAGTCTTACACAGCATCTCTGGCTTTGCAGCCTTTATCCCTTCGTAGGGAACCCACGCAGAAGCCCTGTTTCCCAAGGCAAAATTTTTCTTCGTGCAACAAACATGGCTTATTTTTTACAGCAGGGCGTTACCTTACCAACCAGCGGTCTGTTCTTTCCCCCTTTCTCTCGCAGTTATCCTTGGTAAGCATATTACTGCTACTGTGACCTATTGTTTGCAGTCGAGTGGGTGGGTCGCAACCACTTATATCTTACACGTTTCTGTTAGAAAATCCGGGAATTGTCGATCTTTTTCACAGACCTTGCTCGGCTTATATCCCCGCGCTAAACGGAGTACCGTTATAGCGTGGGACTTACGCCGATTGAGTTAATAGTTCTCGCACCCAGGCCTGGTGAAACCCGGTTTCTTCCTTCTATTTCTCGTGACTCGTCCCAAAACTCGTAGAAACCGGGTTTCTAGCCCCCATGCGTAATTCTTGCTTGAGTATTCCAAAAGCCCGATAGCCCATAACCCCTTTTCAACTCATCGAATCCGCGCAACACGAGTGAAATAAGATAAAAACAGTTCGATCGCACGCACGTACAAAAAAATCGGCAAGGAGTCGCACCAGTGGCAGAGGGCGAAGGCATACCAACATCAGCACAGATTGATAATCGGGACTATTCTTGGGCCTTTTGGCCGGTCGTCCCCCTCTATCCCTACAGCAAGAGGCGCACCATCCGCAAGGAAATAGTCAAGGACACAATCTGGACTTTTGACCAACTACAAGGCATTTTTTACGTTGTCGTCCCGATTCGGATGACAGTAATTAAATTAGAACCCGAAGGCCTTCTCGTCTACGCCCCCGTTGCACCGACTCCTGAGTGCATCCGCTTGGTAAAAGAGTTAGTAGCAGAGCACGGCGAGGTGAAGTACATCATGCTGACAACGGTTTCGGGCATCGAGCACAAAGTTTTTGTCGGCCCCTTTGCGAGGAGTTTTCCCGAAGCGCAGGTGTTTGTCGCCCCGCAGCAGTGGAGTTTCCCGGTGAATTTGCCCCTGAGTTGGCTGGGTTTGCCGGCGAAACGCACCTCTGTACTGCCCTTTGACAGCAGCAACACGCCGTTAGCCGATCAATTTGATTGGGCAATTCTCGGCCCCCTCGACCTCGGTTTGGGCAGATTTGCGGAAGTTGCGTTATTTCACAGACGATCGCGCACGCTGATGTTAACAGATTCCATAGTTTCGATTCCCGAAAACCCGCCCGCGATCGTCCAACTCGACTCGTACCCGCTGCTGTTTCACGCCAAAGACAGCGCCTCGGACATTGTGACAGACACCCACGAAAATCGGCGCAAAGGGTGGCAGAGAATCGCCTTATTTGCCATGTATTTTAGCCCCAGCGTGCTGGAAGTGCCGCCGTGGTCCCAGGTATTTGCCAGCGCACGCAAAGCGCCAGAACGCTCTAGGAAAGCTTATTTCGGGTTGTATCCGTTCAAGTGGAAAACACATTGGGAGCGATCGTTTGAGGCTTTGCGGGGAGGGGGGCGGTTGTTTGTCGCGCCGATTTTGCAGACATTGATTCTCAACCGCGCGCCGAGGGAAACTCTCGATTGGGTGGATAAAGTGGCGAGTTGGGACTTTCAAAGGATTGTACCTTGTCACTTCGATGGTGCGATCGACTCCCGGCCGCGTGAATTTCGCCAAGCATTCTCATTTCTGGAAAAACACTCGCCTGTTAATTCTTTACCCGAAGATGATTTTAAATTGCTCAGGCAGATTGATGCCGGTTTGAATAAAACAGGTTTGGTTCCCCCTGCGAAAGACAAGGTTTAATCTGAAATTTTGCACCATTCTGAATAAGCTGTTTGAGCACAGGCATCTTGCCTGTGCCACAAAAAAATAAAGTATTGTGGAACGGGCAAGATGCCCGTTCCGGCTAGAAGCCTACCAAAAAGATTAAACTCTTGACAATTGGTGTCGGTTTATTCATTTATCTCATTAAATTATCAATCAGCTCATCCACCCTCAAAAGTTCTTGAATAATTTGCTCTACCCTCCGCAGTTCATTTATAGGATTTAGACTTCTAATAGTTTTCGGGGATGTAGCTGAAGTATGTGCCGCAACACCTCTTTCTTCCCCAAACGTATTCATGGTAGCCAGCCAAGCAGGATCTAAATCATCGGTATCTATTCCTATTGGCAAAAGCAACGCCAGAAGATTAGCTTCTTTGATTCCATGATTCGAGTCAATGCTTCGCTTAAAACTATTAATAGCTAAATCTATTTTTTTGTTGATTTTTATTTTTTCCGGTGGCAAAACTTTACTTCCCTTAGTTGGACTCAGTGTATCTGGTGGTGCTTCCATCATTTGACCAGAAAAGCCAAGCAAGCAGATTAAAGTACGGCAAGTCTTACCCTGACTATCCCAATTCTTTTTAGCATTAAGGGCTACTTCCCAAACTCTGTCCTCAAAATAAGCCTCAATTTCGGCATGAACTAAAACTCTGTAGGCAAGAGTTAAGGCTAGCTGCCGATCGGAATATAAACCTAGAGGATGAATCTTAGGAATAAATTGTTTTTTTAACCTATTTAACTGCTGGGTTAGAGTACGAAATCTAACTGATTTTGGCATACCTCTCAATAACTTACCTCAAACCGTTAAAGATAATATGGTTATCTACGAGTTCAGGTACATTAAACTCTACATCCAAAACCTTTAACAAAGCTTTGCCCCACAGTGAGAGACGAGTATGAGTTTGGCGAATGCTAGTTGTGCTTTTCTCAACAGCTTCTCTGAATTCGCTATTAGATGATGAACATAACTCTTTAAAAGCTTCTTCCACACCCGCCGGATTCTTCTCAGCAGCTTCACTAATAACTGGATCTGAAAAATAAAAAACCATTACATCTAAAATAGCTCGATTAAACTTGCCTCGGTAAGTATTATCACTACTCAACCACACGCGAAATATATTTTCTTCTCCAAATATTGTAGTGGTTGTTTGCACTGCCTTTTCAAATTGGCTAACTGTATATCTGACCTCAGTTTCTTTTTCTTTCCAATGCTTGTTGAGCTTTTTGCAAGTCATATCCAGGAACATTTTAAGATTACCGCGATAATCGGATAAAAAATGATGGAATCCTACATATCGCAGTAATAATTCGACATCGCGCATCCGAGGATCGGGATTTTGGGATTTAAGTATTTTTCTTAAAGCCTGATTTTTAATTGATTCGTCATCTAAAAAATTGATGAAATCACCTGGATGCAATGCTTGCCTGAGTTCTTGGGGAGATAGCGGAGTATTTTCTAAATTCAGACGGAGAAAAATTTTGTAGAGTAAACTTTCTGTATGCCAATTCCGAATCAAGGTAGTACGAAGAGTTTGATTATCCAGTGCATCAAGTACAGAACTATGGAGAAGATCGTTTTTTAGAGCCTCATGCGTACAACCATTGAGTTCAGGTCTAAACTCTAAGTTTTTCAAAGCAAAACTATTGTTGGGAGTTTCGCTCCTTCCATAAAATTGCAGAATCGTAAGCAAGCGTTGCTTGCCGTCAAGAACTACAAATTTTCCGCGTTTTTTATCTTGAGAAGCCAAAACTATATCTGGAATGGGAAATCCTAGAAAAATAGATTCAATAAACCTGCTTTTGCGAGTTATATCCCAAGCATCTCGTCTTTGAAATCTTGGATTAAGCTGAATATTGTCACGAACAAGTTGATCGAGTATGGTGGCTGTAGTCCAGTCATTTCCAGCTACAATTATTTCGGAAATTTCGTCTAAGACTGATTTGGAATTACCATTAGATTCAAGCTCATAATCTAGAGCTTCATCTTCCTCATCGAAGCTTACTTCTTCTTGTTTTTCTAAGAGGTTTAGTTCAGGCATGACCGCGCTCTACTGGGTAAGTTTAATTTGGATACAGATACCTAAGTATAGCAGAAGTCAGAAGCCTTAAGTTATCATAGCAGTAACTAATTTATCGATTATGAAAACGAGCGCTTTTAATTTTTACGTATTTTTAAGCTAGATGGCGAATTTCTTAACTTAAACTCATCAAACTTCACCACTTGCGACTCCGGTTTCCGCGTATCAAAATAGTAGCTACTCACAACACCACTACCCGTATCAAAAATAGTAAAAGCCGTAATATCATTGCTATCAATATAAGGCAGCGGCCGCCCGTCTTCTCCCAACAAAGGCGCCACAGTCGGCACCACAGGTTCCAATCCGTTCGGGTCTCCAATAGCGCTGTAATCTTCCCGATATGCCGGCGGCACAAATCGGCGCTTTTTCCCCACAAAAGCACCGTAACTGTTGCCAACATTAGAACTCTCCAAAAAGTGCATTCCGCTGGAACTTACAAACCGATTCCACAAGTGCGAATGTCCGTAAAATACCAACTGCACCCCCGCTGTTTCTAGTAGTGGCACTACATCCCGAATCAGATAATCTTGCTGTTTCGGATACTCGTAACGCACCATTTTAATCTCGCCATCGAGAGCGCGATCGACTATTTGCACTGGATCAGTATAAGCAGGTACAATATTGTCACCCAGAGAATGTGGCGGGTAGTGAAACATCACAATTTTATATTTTGCCTGCTGAAATTCCGCACTCTTTAACTCTTTTTGCAGCCAAGTATATTGAGCGCTACCCTTGACAATCGGCTCAAAAATATGCTGTCCGTATCCCCATTTTTCGGGATTATTAAAATCTGCGTCCCGTTCCCGATACCTGCCTCTCGCACCCGGATCTAAATTCGGAGTCCGCCAGATATTCGCAACGTATAAAGTCACTAACCGCACGTCCCCAAAAGTCACAGCATAGTAATTTTTCCCTCCCGGTAAATTGAAAATTTCGTCATAGGTATCGCTATTAAAACTATTGTTTTTTAGCCATATTTCCCGCACGGAAGAGTCATTATTAGGATTCAAAGAGGCAGCACGTTGAGCGTATATTTTCTCGGCAGCAGCGCGGGGAAAAGGATCATTAAATTGGGCATCGAGTTTGCTTTTGGTTGCAAAGCGACCCATGATTTCATGATTGCCAATGGCCGGGAATAAAGGCGCGTGTTGGATCAGTTCGCCGCCGCTGTAAACTGTTTTGATGCCGTTTTTGTCCAGTTCGGAAAATGCGCGCCCTTGCATAGCGGGAAAGAAGGCGCGGCCTCGGTAGTCGTCAAACCATTCGGAAGCGCGATCGGGTATATTAATTAAATCCCCAGCCATGAAAACCGCGTCAACTCTCCCAATTGTTTCGGCTACTTTCTGGAGATTTGCTGCTGTCATAGGCATCAATTGATGGTCGGAAGTGAGGAGAATTTTGAGCGCAATTCCTGCTGCTGGTGTCGGAGAAAGAGTGAATATTTTGCTGCTGACAGATGCACCGTCTTTCCTTTCGCTGGTGACTCGATAAGGAATGGGAACACCGGGCATTAAATTGGGGACTTCTGCTTCGTGGCGCCAGATGTCGCGGACAATTGGATTACTGTCAATTATGCTTTGTTTCATTTCATCGGAAATGTGAGAGTCTTTGTCTTCGCGAGTGCGGCTTAGCTTGGTAGTATTTGCAGCCGCAAATTGACTCAAATTTTCGCCATAAGCAACAGTGTTGCGAGTACCTGGAAACTCGGTAAACCAGACAACTCGCACCGAGTTTACTGTTGGAAGTTGCAAAAACGGATCGCTTAAAAGCTGAGGTTTGTTAAGGTAAGATTGCATCATGAAACCTAGCAATAGGACAATCAAAATCAAAACACCAAAAAACCAGGGATTGCGAGAATAACCTTGAGAAATTTCTACTTTATTGGGCAAAGGCGTTAACATAATTCATTAGTCATTAGTTTGTAAGGGCGGGTTGCACCAGCCAAACAGAACTCCCCACCCCAATATATAAACCCGCGCCACCCACTTTAAATTTTAAACTACCCACGTTATCAAAAAGTTAAGAAATTAGTAAAATATTTCCCATCTAACAAACCTCAACGATTTTTTGACCTCTTCTGAACTCTCCATTCTCTTTCTCTGTGCCCTCTGCGCCCTCTGTGGTTAATTAAAAAAAATTCTCAAAAATGCTTGAGACTTGCGATATAACATTCTTAACACCCTTCCTTCAATCTAAAATCTAAAATCTAAAATCTAAAATCCCATGACTCGCCACCTTCTCAAAGCCAACTGCAAAACCGTACACTTAGGCGGTTTTTCTCCGAAGATCGAACCTGCTTTAACTGTCGATTCGGGCGATCGCATCGATATCGAAACCTATTCAGGATATTATGTTGCTGACAAAGCGCCGCCGGAATTTCTCACCCCCGAATTTTTAGATATTTGTCAGAATTTGCCTCCCAACCGCAAAGTTGGGCCGGGGCCACACTTGCTGACAGGCCCGATTTATGTTAACCATGCCGAACCGGGAGACGTTTTAGAAATTCACATTGAGGATGTTTACCCAAGTTTACCAGTAGGATTTAATGCAATTCGCGCCGGATGGGGAGCTTTACCTGACTATTTTCCCGAACCTAAATTGCGGTTTATTCCGCTAGATTTAGAGCAAAAAACTGCTGAATTTCCCCCAGGTAGCCGCCTTGGGATTCCTCTGCATCCTTTTTTTGGAATTATCGGCGTCGCCAATGCCGAAATCAACCGTTCTTCTATTCCTCCAGAGCGCTACGGCGGCAATATGGACAATCAGGAACTGCAAGCAGGAACGCGGTTATTTTTACCTGTTTTTCTGCGCGGCGGTTTACTGTCCATCGGCGACGGACATTCGGCACAAGGAGACGGTGAAGTTGACGGTACTGCTATAGAAACTTCGATGAACGGGACTATTAAAATCATCTTACGCAAGGATTTTATTTTGATGTTTCCGTTTGCAGAAACGCCCACTCATATTGTAATTATGGGATTCGGTAGAACATTAGATGAAGCGTTTGAGGTGGCGGTCAAACAGACGGTTTATTGGTTGCAAAAGTTTGCAGGTTTCAAAGAAGAAGAGGCTTATGTTTTGTGTTCCATCGCGGTAAATTTTCGGATTACGCAGGCTGTCAACAATCCTCAAAAAGGAGTTCACGGAATGATTCCCAAGTGTATTCTGCTCGATGTGAACATTATTGACCACCGAGTTTGAGGTAAAATGATAACACGCGATCGACAAAAAACTTAAGATCGCGATCGCACAAACGACACAAATTTGTCACTGCTGTGGTCGATCGGGATCGCCCTGCTGTTGACAATTAAGCTTAAAATGGGATAAGTTACCAGTTCTACCTAAATCGAACTCAACATGAAAAACCAGACTGACGATGTTGCCAAAAAAGATTTAGTCGATCGAGCTTTTGGCAGTGCAGCAATACCAGATCCGACAGCGTGGGTGCACGAACATTATTTTCTGGCTAATTTCGCCGATACTCTGGCGCACATCCAAGAACATATGTCTGATGAGAATTGCGAAAGCGCCGAGAATGGTGACTCTGGCGAGGGGATATTATCGATCGATGCCAAAATTAGAGATATGTTGAGAGCTACTTTTAGCGACGACGGCTGGCAGTATGTCGAAAGTTTATTGTGACTTTGGTAAAATCCATAAGTATTTGTACGTTCATAACTTTAGAGCGTAAGTTATACCAGTTTAAAAAAAGAATCCAACTTTAGGCCGGTGATCTAAACCCTTAGCTCATCCGTTATTCCCAATTCTTTAACCTCAAATATCAAATCTCAAATAATATCAGTTTCCTCCTCCAACACAGACTCGCGACTCAGAGTAGCTGCGTGCATTTCCACCCCCATTTAAAGTAAATTTGACGTATTGTGATGTAGGATACTTTAGATGGGGGGGAAATTACTGTCGCTAGGAATTTCGATCGATCGCAAAAACGCGGCACTTTCTTCGGGCAAAGCAGTATTGATAAACATCCCGCTGCCCAACTCAAACCCAGCTTGCTTCGTCACTCTGGGAATAATTGCGATATACCAGTGAAAGTATTTTGTTGCCCGTTGGGCGATCGGCACCGATCGAATATTATAATTGTAATCGGGATTGTTCAATCCGTAATAAAACTTAGCCAGTACAGTTTTCAAAGTATAAGCAAGATCGGTAAGTTCCGCATCAGTAATTTCATCAAACGAAGAGGAATGCCGGCGCGGAAAAATCCAAGTGTGAAACGGTGAAAGTGCAGCGTAAGGGATAAAAGCCACAAAATGTTCACTCTCACAAATCACTCTTTCCTTCGCGGCTAATTCGTCTTCCAAAGTGCGGCAAAACAGACATTCTCCCGTGTCGTCAAAATATCTAATAGCTTCGTCGATGCGGCTGCGAAATTGGCTGGGTACTACGGGTGTCGCTGCTATCTGCGAGTGGGGGTGTTCGAGAGAAGTTCCGGCAGTTTCCCCATGATTCTTGAAGATAATAATTGTTTCAATGTAAGGATTTTTTCTAATTTCTACATAGCGCTGGCGGTATACTAAAAGTATGTTTTCAACTTCTTCAACGCTCAACAAAGCTGTCGTCAAATCGTGTCGCGGGTGTTCGACAATTACTTCGTGAACGCCGATTCCCGCCATCGTGCGGTGAATTCCCGATGATATCCTCATCCATTCTGCTGTCGGGGAGAGAGCGGGATATTTGTTATAAATTGCCCTGACTTTCCAGCCAGTGCGATCGCCCAAACGGCAAGTTTCTAAGGTTCCGTCTTCCTCATTTCCCACACAAAACGGGCAATCGGCACGGTGCGGTGGCACTAATATTTCGCACTTGTTTTTGTTAGCGAATTGATCTGGTCTTGTCGCCCGTTCGGTGGCGATGATTACCCAATCTCTGGTAATTAAATTTTGTCTAAGTTCAGACACTTTTTTACCTTCACTTGTAGGGCTTAACCGTTTATTATTGTATAGAAGAATTTGTATTTTGTCATTCCCTATTGCAAATTTTTAACAAATCTTGATTTATAATTTTTCCAGCCGTTTCCCAACAAAAGTTAACAACAGTTGGCATCGAGGAAAGAGGGCGATTAGGGACTACAGTGGTTGCTCGCGATCTTACATAATATCTGTCTAGGCAGTACAGGCAAGCACAGATTTTAATTGCAGAGATTAAGCCAACTGCAACTGCACATTCTGCAACTTGCAAATAGCTTTCAACACTTGCGCCAACAAGAGCGATCGCTCTTTGTCAATCAAGTTCAATTCCGGTAAAATCTGATAAGTGCAAGGATTTCCGCGCGTCACCCGCACAAACCGATAACTTTCGCCATTCGTTGTCAATCCCCAAACAGACGATTGCTGCTGCAAACTTTTATAAGTATAAGTCAGCAATTGCGGCAAACCGGCCCAAGGATCGATCGCACTATTTTGCGCCTCGACTACCAAAATCCCAAACTGTGCCGCCGCGAGTTCTGCATCCGGCTGATTTACGGCTAAGACATCCAACCGCCATTTAATTAAAGTATTCCCATCCTCAACCTCGATGGGGATGCTATCTTCCATTGTCAGCACGATCGGAATATCAAAAAATCCTGCTAATCTCATTAAGGGTGAAAGCACTAAAATTTTAACCAGTTCTTCTGAAACTTTTCCGGCGGATAAGTAGCGTCGAAAGTCAGTTCTAATTTTTAATATTTCCTGCTGTTCTAATTCTGACAGCGGTTCCAGAGAGAAAAAATCTGTGAAGGCGTCTCCTTCTCGCTCTTCCAGTTTGAGAAGGCGGCGAACGTCATTTAGCGAAACTTGGCTTGCTTCTAAACTTTGGGTCATGCTTTCCCCTATCATTCAGGTTGAATAATTCTTTTCAAGCAGCTTCACATCATTATATTATTAAACTAAAATTTTTACAAAATTTTATATAAAACATTGGCCCAAAACCAAGCTTGAGCGAACTTTATTTAGCCTCCAAATTCGAGGCAATTATAATTTTTAAATAAACAGCCCCAGCCCCAAAATTTACACAATAACCAAAATTCTTAACGAAACTAAAGATATTTTTGCGGTCAATTGCGTACAAAATAGTTTAAAGAAGTAGATGCAGTTACAGAAAAAGCAATGTCACAAGATACCATCGAATCAATTCTTCATGAAAAACGCCTATTTCACCCGCCCGCTGAATTCTCAGAAAAAGCACACATCAAAAGCTTAGAAGAGTACCAAGCCCTCTACGATAAAGCCAAAGCTGACCCCCAAGCATTCTGGGCAGAACTTGCCGCCCAAGAATTGCACTGGTTCCAAAACTGGGATACCGTGCTCGACTGGCAGCCGCCTTTTGCTAAATGGTTTGTCAACGGCAAAATTAACATTTCTTACAATTGTCTCGATCGCCACTTAACCACTTGGCGCAAAAATAAAGCCGCCCTGATTTGGGAAGGCGAACCCGGAGACTCTCGCACCCTCACCTACGCGCAACTCCACCGCGAAGTCTGCCAAATGGCGAACGTCATCAAAGAATTGGGAGTCCAAAAGGGCGATCGCGTCGGCATTTATATGCCCATGATTCCCGAAGCTGCGATCGCCATGCTAGCCTGCGCCAGAATCGGTGCAGTACACAGCGTTGTTTTTGGCGGATTTAGTGCAGAAGCTTTGCGCGATCGGCTTAACGACGGCCAAGCAAAACTCGTCATCACCGCAGACGGTGGCTTCCGCAAAGATGCCGCAGTTGGCCTCAAAGAACAAGTAGACAAAGCCCTCGCCAACAACGTCACACCCAGCGTTACCAACGTTCTCGTAGTTCAGCGTACCAAACAGCAAGTGCACATGGAACCCGGCCGCGATCTTTGGTGGCACGACTTGCAAAAAGACGCCTCCGCCGACTGCCCCGCCGAACCGATGGACAGCGAAGATATGCTGTTCGTACTCTACACCAGCGGAAGTACCGGAAAACCAAAAGGAGTCGTCCACACCACAGGTGGCTACAACCTTTACACCCACATGACAACCAAGTGGATCTTCGACATCCAAGATACCGATGTCTACTGGTGTACGGCAGACGTAGGCTGGATTACAGGCCACAGTTACATAGTCTACGGCCCGCTTTCCAACGGCGCTACCACAATCATGTACGAAGGTGCGCCCCGCGCGTCCAACCCTGGCTGTTTTTGGGATGTGATCGAAAAATACGGCGTCACCGTTTTTTACACTGCACCCACTGCGATCAGAACATTCATGAAAATGGGTGAACACTTGCCGAATGCGCGCAATTTGTCATCTTTACGATTGTTAGGAACCGTCGGCGAACCGATCAATCCCGAAGCTTGGATGTGGTATCAACGAGTAATTGGCAACTCGAATTGTCCGATCGTCGATACTTGGTGGCAAACAGAAACCGGGGGAATTATGATTACCGCTTTGCCCGGTGCAATTCCTACAAAACCCGGTTCTGCCACCCTACCGTTCCCCGGAATTGTGGTCGATGTTGTTGACCAAGATGGCGAACCAGTCACTAACGAAAGCGGCGGTTATTTAGTGGTGAAACATCCTTGGCCGGGAATGATGCGTACACTTTACAACGATCCCGATCGCTTCCGCCGCACCTATTGGGAATATTTGCACCCGAAAGATGGCGAATTCGTGTACTTTGCAGGGGACGGCGCGCACAAGGACAAAGACGGTTATTTCTGGGTAATGGGCCGCGTTGACGATGTAATTAATGTCGCCGGACACCGACTCGGCACAATGGAAGTCGAGTCAGCTTTGGTATCGCATCCAGCGGTGGCGGAAGCTGCGGTTGTTGGTAAACCTGATGAGATTAAAGGTGAGGACATTGTGGCTTTTGTCACGCTGGACAACTCGCAGCAACCTAGCGATGAATTGGCTAAGGAATTGAAGCAGCACGTTGTTAAGGAAATTGGGGCGATCGCCCGTCCCGGCGAAATTCGATTTACTGATGCTTTGCCGAAAACGCGAAGCGGCAAAATCATGCGCCGATTGCTGCGTTCTTTAGCTGCGGGAGAAGAGGTTTCTGGGGATACTTCGACTTTGGAAGACCGGACGGTTTTGGATAAGTTGCGCGGCGGTGCGTAGGGGTATTTTTTTCAGGGCAGGTTCTTAATAGCAGTAAGGTGTGCCCGGTCGTGCACCTTACTCTTTTTGCTTATGCTATCTTAGATATTTTTAGTGTAGTAATGAATTATTTGGCTCATCTATTCTTATCAAAAGGCACGCCAGAATCCCTGATCGGCAACCTCTTAGGAGATTTTGTCAAAGGAACGGCACTCAACCTTTATCCCGAGGAAATTAGAAAGGGCATCGATTTGCACCGCAAAGTAGATAGCTACACGGACTCTCACCCAATAGTGCGAGCGAGTAAAAGCCTTGTTTCTTCCCACAGACGAAGGTTTGCTGGAGTTTTGATTGACGTGTTTTACGACCACTTCTTAGCTAAAAATTGGCTGGAATATTCAGAAATTCCGCTCCGGGATTTTTCTCAGGATGTCTATAAAATCCTGCAAGACAACCGCGATATATTACCTGACTCTCTCCAGCGGGTGTTGCCCACAATAATTGCCCGCGACTTGCTTTCATCTTATCAGGAAATTGCCGAAATCGGCATCACTCTTACAAGAATGTCGGCGCGACTCAAACGCACAAATAACTTGGCAAGTGGCATAGAAGATTTGACAGCTAACTATCAGCGATTAGAATCAGATTTTCGAGATTTTTTCCCCGACTTGATAAAATACGCCACACTTGACAAATATTAATACAAACAACAAAAACTCCAGTTGCTAGTGATAACGAACTCGTGTATAATCCAAGCGATACCTGCATGAAATCTCAAATGCAACAGGGTTCAAAATATGGCAACCAGAATTCCGAACCTGCAAATAACTAAAGTAGTTGACGGCGACAGCATCAAAATTTTTCTCAACGGCAAAACCGAGGCTCTGCGCCTGATTTGCGTCGATACAGAAGAAAGTCATTCGGGAGGTTCCAAACCTGTAACTGCGGCGGGGAAAGCAGCTTCGGAAATGGCTAAAAAATACTTCGCCACAACAGATGGCGGACTTGCTCAAATTGACATAGAATTTGATACAGACGATTCGGTTGAAGTGGCTCTACAAAAACACCGCGACAACTACGGGCGTCTCCTCTGTTACGTACATAAAGACGGAGAAAATTACAATCTGAAACTGATTGCAGAAGGCTGGAGTCCCTACTTTGTAAAATACGGGCGATCGAGATTGTATCACCGCCAAATGACTGAGGCAGAATCGGCAGCAAAAGCTTACAATCTGATGATTTGGAATCCGATTATCAATGCCAAAATCCCCTCTCGCAACTATGCTAATTTACTGCCTTGGTGGTCGATGCGAGCCTCAATTGTTGAAGAGTTTCGGTTGTCGGAAGCAACCGCAGGAGCGCTTTCTTTGAGGTTGCACTACCCTAAAATATTAGCAGCTTCTGAGAGAGCTAAATCTATTACTATTTTCTGCGATTTGCAAGCGGGAATTACTAAATGGATCGGCGGCAGCGCTCTAATTTATGCTGGTTCGGTGTATCATAGATTAGATTTGTGGATACCAGATGCGGAAACTGATGAAATGGCTCCATTGAAGCGGCTAATCGAGAAGCGTTATGCGGGTCTGGGACGGGGATATGTGTATGTCAGTGGGAAGGTAAAACAGTACAAAGGGAAGCCTCAAATAGTTTTGAAGGATATCAAACAACTTTCAGACTTTCCCCGATAATATTTAAACTAGAGTTAATTTTATCAATCCTTTTTACTACATATAATTTTCTTAGGAAGTAAGCTCGCGCAAATAGAGGGCGATACTAAAAACCGATCGCCCTCTATTCAGCCATGATATTCTATTTATCAAGAGATGCAGGAACATTTATTGCTGCATAGAAGGAGTAGTGAAAAATCTGCATCCTAAAGGATTTGTGCGTGCAGATTGATTTTGAGGAGTTGTTATAGGAGGACTAGAGTTAGGAGATGTGCTATTCAATTCTGAGACGGTAAAAGATTTAGAAATGTTAGGATTTTTCCCGAGAGGGCTGGCAGAAGTGTTATCAAGATTTGGTGACTCGGTAATTGTAATCTCCTGTGTTGCATTTACATTTGTCTGCGATTTGACAGTGGTTTGTGCCTGAGACGGATAGGCAGTCATAGCAGAAATTACAGCGAAGCTCAGAAACCCAAGATAGCCCGTTGATTTAATCATATTTATCTAAACCTAAACTTAAAGAACTATTAGTAATGCTCCTAATAATAGATTAAGTTAGGAAAACTTATGTTTCAAGCGTGTTTATGCGTATTTTTTTAAACTTAATAATTAGGTATTTGTATGTAGAAAAAAAAGATAAAAACGGGGAAATTACTACTAAATGTAAAGTTGCAGTAAAGATAGCGGGTTTTTACTGAGAAAAAATCTTAGAAAATCCCGCTGGAGTTTTAATCACTGTCTGCAGACCGAAGAACACCTTTGTCGCTTAACACGCAGGATGCCTGTTCCACAAAATAAAATTTTCTTGTGGGCTTTTCCTCGGGGCCGAGTGCACCAAAATTGTTTGCAATTCGCGATCTACTAAACCCGGCCCCACAGGATTAAACCCTTAAAAGGAGAATGAAGTTCTCAACACACCAACTGAGATCGGGTCGCTATCGGGAGTGTGACCGGGTTGAAAAATCAAGATAACTCCAGGGGTGACGCTGATATTATCATTCACCTGCCAACGGTAAAATACCTCTACATGAGTAGTCGTTCCGGGTTGCCCGCCCGATCGCCCTAAACCCGTATCTAAAAAATCAGGAACGTTATTACCTGTAGGTAAATCGCTGCTGACAATTTTAGGCGGTTGCCCGATATAAATTCCTCCTAAATTTCCAGCTTTAAACAAATCGGGGAAATTTACAAAAACCATATAATTTGTAGTGGCTACCGTACCCGATTTACCAGGAATCCGAGAATTAGTATAACCAGCCCAACCTCCCAGAGCAACTCGCGATGAAATGCGCCAATTTAAACTTGCTCCAACTGCATTGGTTTGCAGAGAATCGGACTTATTTGTGTTAGAATTGATAGCTGTTAATTGGCTATCGCCTGCCAAAGTAATCAGATTACCGTCAGGCGAATAATCGTTAACGTAATAGATAGTAAAATCAACGGGGTCGGCTGGTGTCAGAGTTAGTTGTACACCCAAGGTATTGTGTCCTCTAGACCCGTTAGAACTGACAAAAAATCCAGAAATGTTAGTTGAATAAACTGCTTGCAAACTGGCTCTATTCGCAAATTGCCAGTCAATGCCGATGCCGCCTAAACCCAAACCAGTGTTCAAAATTGGGTTTCTTTGGGCGAAGGCAGAAATGGGGCCCGAAGCTGCACTTTCTGCCCGATTCGGCCCCCGAAAAGCGGTAATCATGTTAACTCCTGCTGTTCCTGCAAACACTGCCAATTTGTCGCCGACCAGAAAGCGGTAGTTGAGGTCGCTGACAGTTAATCCAGAAGTTTCGGCTACATTATAAGCAAGGTTTACGTCTTCGGTTAATTGTGGTGAATTGCTTCCGTTCTGGTTGTAAAAACCGATTAATAAGTTACTGCGAGGACTAAATTGAGTGGTTAAGTAGAATTGATTGAGGTTAATGGTGTTGACATTTGTACCGGGGTCTTTGGTATCTCTTTTGCCGTCTCTGGGAACCCGATCTGCACGGTTGGGCGTGCGCCCTTGTATTCCAAAAATGGTGAATCCTGATAGCTTAGTTGTTGTTGAAAATTGATTGGCTTCTAGTTCGGTAGCTCGCGCTTCTAGCACATCCACTCTGCCTCGCATTGTGGCAATTTCGGCTGCAAATTCTTCTTGCAATCTTTGTAGTTTTATTAAGTCGTCTCGCTTAGCTAGACTTTCAGTAGATTTGGCGATGGACTCGCGGATTGTATCTAAACAAGCATTGACTCCGGCTGCAAATTCATAGCGCGTTATAGCGCGGTTTCCGCGATAGGTTCCGTCGGGGTATCCAGCTATGCAGCCGTATCTTTCTACTAAGGATTGCAGTGCTTGAAAAGCCCAGTCTGTGGGCTGTACGTCGCTGAGTTGGGAAACTGATGTAACTTGTTCTAGTGAGTTGTCACCAGGGTAAACTAATGGGGGATTTTCTAATTTATTTTCTTCAACTAATGCGGGTATTGGGGCGGGCTGCGTTTCGCTGGCTTCGGATACGTGAGTTTCTATCTCACTCGCGATAGGTACGGGTGGCTCCGATGTGGGGTTTATCGGTGAAGTTTCATCTACATTGTCAGCTTTTTCGACTAATTTGCGATCGAGATTACGATCAAAATTCTCCGGTAGATTATTTGTCTGTGCGGGTAATTGATACCATTCATTAACTGGATCTTCCGAATTTGGACTATTTGCTGTTGTTTCAGGATCACTCGTTTCTGCTAAGGCTGGAATGCTGAATAATGCCTGCAATCCGAATCCTAGTATTAAGCTGCTAAGGATTTTCCAAATTGGTCGATCGCACTTATGATTTTTCATGTTAGTTATACTTTGTGAGCAAAAAGCTAAAAAAGTGAGAAAAAGCGTGATTTCTTACGGAGTAGCTACGCTTGACGCACTATTCGAGATGAAGGGCGATCGTAAATTGCATTCCTTCTCCCAAAACCGACGAACAAGTCAAACTGCCACCCTCGCTTTCTTCCACTATGTGACGGCTGATTGACAATCCGGTTCCCGTTTTTTTTAACAGATTTTGTAATGAAGGAAAAAACAAAAATCTGAGATATTATTTCCTCCGACATTTCTGTGCCATTGTCTTTAATTTTAATCAAAACATCTCGCTTTCGTTCGGATAGTTAAGTAGTAATATTAACGATGTGGGGGCGGATATAATCGAGACAAAAATACACCATTGCTTAGCTTTTTATACAGTATATCTCGTCTTTTCCAGCACCATTCATAAACACCAGATTCAGTTCCAACAGCATTTAAGCAAACTAATCTTTCCATAATTTTTGATGATGTGAATGGCCTGCTGATTGTTATAGGCCTTCAAACGGTGCTGCCAAACCATCAAAGTCCTATCAATTCCATCCCGGATATCGGCTAACATTTTATACTCGCTGTCTATAGGGGAAAAAGTATACAGCGATTTATCGCTTAACATCGTTCGCAGGGAAACACTAGCGATTTTTTTACCGATCGCCAACTGTTTAACTTCAGTATTATTAAGGTTGATTAAGCCCAATATTAAGTGTATTTAACCCGTTAATACTATAATATTATCACCGCAAATCTGTAGCTGCCAATAGCTGCGCGATCGATCCACACTCCAGAGACTTAAAAGCTATGTGCCAATTACTGGGAATGAACTGTAATGTTCCGACAGATATTTGCTTTTCTTTTGAGGGTTTTTCTGCAAGGGGGGGCAAAACGGACGTTCATCAAGACGGTTGGGGAATTGCTTTCTTTGAAGGTTTGGGATGTCGCCTTTTTATAGACTCTAAACCTGCGATTGCTTCTCCGGTGGCAGAAGTAGTGCGTCGCTATCCCATTCATTCAACTAACGTCATTGCTCACATCCGCAAAGCTACGCAAGGTGAAATTGCTCTGGAAAACTGCCACCCTTTTATTCGGGAACTTTGGGGACGTTATTGGGTATTTGCTCACAACGGAAATCTCGAAAACTTTTATCCAGAATGTGTCGGAGTTTACAAACCTGTTGGCAAAACTGACAGCGAAAAAGCATTCTGTTTGATATTAGAAAAGCTGCGCTCTAGTTTTCCTCAAAGTAAGCCTGCTTTAGCGGAAATTTACCCGGTACTGGAGGAAATTACTAAAAGTTTGGCACAACACGGAATTTTTAATTATTTACTTTCCGATGGAGAACACTTGTTTACCCACTGTTCTACTAATCTGCATTATATTGTGCGACAAGCACCTTTTGCTAGCGCGCACTCGATCGACGAAGATGTAACCGTCGATTTTCGGGAATTGACCAACGAAGACGATCGGGTGGCTGTTATTGCCACTTTTCCGCTGACAGATAACGAAGTTTGGACGCAAATTCAGCCGGGAGAATTACTGGTATTTCAGGATGGTTGGCCGGTCAATTCTGGGCTGCTGGAGTTAAGTTAACGGGACTTAAACAAATTTAAAGCCTAAACAGAGCATCGAAACTGCTAAATGACCAGCTTTCCAGCTTGATTGATAAAGCCAGATTTGCCATTGCGCTTGACAGCGGCTAAGCCTTCTGAAAAACTGGCAGCAGCCGAAAATTGGGGGGCGCTTTTCCACTAGCCTGCTTGATTAATGTATCCCCACCCTTTTGGAGGGGTAACTGCTGCTAAACCTTGATTAAATGAGCGGGAATTACACAATTAGAGGATGATTCTTGTGGCGTGTCCCGCCTTCAGTTAAAAGACATCTGGCACCATTGTCAATAAGCTTTTTATAAACAGGCTTTTCGGCCTGTTCCACAATAAAATTTATCTCTTGTGGAACAGGCAAGATGCCTGTTCTTGACAATGGTGCAACATCTCAGGTGAAAAGACATTAGCCTGACTAGGATATCCCATCCCACAAAACAATCAAAATCATCCCGCAATTATGCAACGGCTTCTACTGTCCCCGAACTGACAACAGAGGGATTAATTCGGTTGAACAGCCGCTAGAATTTGTCCGGCTGTCACCGTTTGCCCCTTTTCACAAAACAACTCGGCAACAGTGCCCGCAACATCAGCAGTAATAGCAATTTCCATTTTCATCGCTTCCAAAATTAACAGGCGATCGCCCTCAGCAACCGCATCTCCAACATTAACCAGCACCTGCCAAACATTAGCCGAAACGTGAGCGACAACTGCCTCACAACCGATCGGCAAAGTAATCTCCGCCACCGTTTCAGAACCCACATCCGCCGAGGATTCTGCTGCTGATTCAGCTTCAAATTCCCCGGATGCGGTCCAGCGATCGCGCTCTGCATTAAATGCGGCCTGCTGCTGGGCTTTAAATTCAGCCGCACTGTTAGCAATAGAATGCAAAAATTCATTGTATTCTCTCAAATTAAAAGTGATTTCCTCAACCTTTAATTTAAACTTCCCTTCGATAAATGCTTCCCGACAGCGGTGCAATTCCTCATGAGAAACCGGATAAAATCGGATTTGGTCAAAAAAGCGCAAAAGCCAAGGTTTACCAGACTGGAAATCCGCCGTTTGTTTGAACCGATTCCACATTTGCACCGTGCGGCCGACAAATTGATAACCTCCCGGCCCTTCCATCCCGTAAACGCACAAATACGCGCCGCCAATGCCAACTGCATTTTCAGGAGTCCAAGTGCGGGCGGGATTGTATTTAGTAGTAACTAAACGGTGGCGCGGATCGAGGGGAGTTGCGACGGGCGCACCTAAATAAACGTCTCCCAAACCCATTACTAAATAGCTAGCATTAAATACAATTTCTCTGACTTGTTCGATGCTGTCAAGCCCGTTTATGCGGCGAATAAACTCAATATTGCTGGGACACCAAGGTGCATCCGATCGCACAGACTGCATATATTTTTCAATGGCCAACAGCGTCGATTCATCTTCCCAAGATAAAGGCAAGTGTACAATTCGCGCCGGCACTTCCAAATCCTCGATCGCCGGAAGTTCCGCCTCAGCAGCAATCAGCGCCTGCATTAGCTGCTGTTGCGAAATCTGGTGGCCCTCAAAATGAATTTGCAGCGATCGCATTCCCGGCACTAATTCGATCACACCAGGCAATGGATTTGCTTTCAAATGTTCCATCAATGCGTGCGCCCGAAAACGCAAATTTAAATCCAGCACCAATGGGCCGTATTCAACTAGAATATATTTATCCCCAGCTTGACGGTAAGTAACAGCAACCTGTCCCAGAGATTCGGGAATTTCGTGCAAAATTGGAGAAGCGGAAACTGCGGGCAATTTCTCCGCATTTTTCCCAAAAACAGGCAAACTAAAAGTAGCAATTTGCCTATTTTGTGCTAATTCCCGCTGCAAAGCTTCAGCAAAACTCAAACAGTGAAAGCGAATGCTGTCCCCCGGTTTTAGTTGCCCGATTTTCCATAATTCTGACTGCACAATAGTAGCAGGACACACAAAACCTCCCAAACTCGGGCCGTCAAGACCGAGAATTACAGGCATATCGCCCGTAAAATCGATCGTGCCGATCGCATAAGCATTATCATGAATGTTAGACGGGTGCAAACCCGCTTCTCCTCCGTCTTGACGCGCCCAAGTGGGCTTCGGGCCGATCAGCCGAATGCCCGTCCGCGTCGAGTTGTAATGCACCTGCCATTCTGTAGAGAAAAACATTTCGATGTCTGACTCAGTAAAGAAATCCGGCGCGCCGTGAGGCCCGTACAAAACGCCGATTTCCCACTTATTACTGTAGGTGGGAATTAGTTCGGGAGGCAAAGATATTTCCGCTTCCAGAGTTGCAGTTTGGTTGACTTTTAACACATCTCCCGGACGCAGCGTGCGGCCCGCGTGCCCGCCAAATTTGCCCAGTACAAAAGTTGATTTGCTGCCCAAATAATCGGGGACATTAAAGCCGTGTTTGACTGCTAAATAAGTGCGGTAGCCGCCGCCTTGAATGGCTTTTAACTTGAGAATGCTGCCAGCTTTTACGGGAATTGCCGTCCAAAACGGCACCGATTCGCCGTTTAGCGTTCCCTTCATAGTTGCCCCAGTCAAACTAATAACTGTATCGGCATTAAAGCGCAGAGTTGGACCTGTAGCTGTGAATTCCAATCCTGCTGTCGATTCGGGATTTCCTACTAAACGATTTGCCGATCGAAATGCCAGATGATCCATCGGCCCGGAAGGCGGCACGCCAACATCCCAATAGCCAATCCGCCCCGGATAATCTTGAATGCTGCTGTAGGTTCCCCCATCCAATACATCGATCGTTAAAGGTGCGTATTCAAAAGAGTTTAAAAAGCGCGTGCTCAGTTCGCCCCGGCTGAATCGGGAATCGTCCAAAATCTGGCGGAGGTAATCTAAATTAGTTTCAATTCCTGCTATTTCACTGGCATCTAAAGCAGCTTTTAGTTTTACGATCGCCTGGGTTCGATTATCCCCGCAAACGATTACTTTGGCTAGCAGCGGATCGTAAAAAGGAGTAACCTCCGTGCCGGTTTCTATCCAACTGTCGCAGCGGACGTTTTCGGGAAACGCAACTTGATTCATCAACCCGGAACTCGGCTGAAAATTCTTGCCGGCATCTTCCGCATAAATTCGCACCTCAATTGAGTGTCCCTGCGGCCGATAGCGGTACTCTTCCAGGGGGAACAAATCTCCAGAAGCCTGTTTTACCATCCACTCAACGAGGTCTATGTTGTTGACAGCTTCAGTAACGCCGTGTTCAACTTGCAAGCGCGTGTTGACTTCTAAAAAATAAAACTGTTTCGCATCGACATCAAAGACAAATTCAACAGTACCGGCTGACTGGTAATTTACCGCTTTTCCCAACCGCACGGCTGCACTGTACAACTGATTTCGCTGTTCGTCGCTAATAGCAGGGGCGGGGGTTTCTTCAATTACTTTTTGATTGCGCCGCTGCACCGAACAATCTCGCTCGCCCAACGCTATGACATTTCCTTTGCCATCTCCAAAAATTTGGACTTCTATGTGCCTGGCTGTTTGAATGTATTTCTCTAAAAAAACGCCGCTTTGTTTAAAATTGCTTTGACTCAAACGCTGTACTTTTTCAAATGCTTCTGCCAAATCTCGATCGCCAAAACAAGCCTGCAAACCGATGCCGCCGCCGCCTGCGGTACTTTTGAGCATCACCGGATAGCCGATCGCCCTAGCCGCTTTTTGGGCATCCTCTAAACTTGCTAAAAGTTCGCTTCCGGGAGTTAGCGGCACTTGATTTGCAGCGGCTATTTCCCGCGCGGTGTGCTTCAATCCAAAGCAGCGCAACTGACTCGGAGTCGGGCCGATAAATGCAATATTTTCGCTTGCACAAGCTTCGGCAAATTCAGCATTTTCGCTCAAAAATCCGTAACCCGGATGGATAGCTTGAGCTTTTGTTTGGCGCGCAACTTCGAGAATGCGATCGAACCGCAAATAACTCTCGGCTGCGGCGGCGGCACCGATACAAACGGCTTCGCTGGCGGCGAAAACGTGTTTGGCGTGGGCATCGGCTTCCGAATATACTGCTACCGAAGCAATTCCGAGGCGATCGAGGGTGCGGATAATTCGGCAGGCAATTTCACCGCGATTTGCAATCAAAACTTTGTTAAACATTTGGGTATTTGTATGAATCTTTTATTGATAAGTCAACCGCAGATGTAAGGGAGATGAACCCAGATAAACGCAGATATTTTCTAGATAGGAAAGCTTGGGAATGCTATGCAAGTCTCTTGGGGCAATAGGGAAGAGCGCTAACAATAGTGCCAGCGTCCTCCTCGCGGCGAATTCTAATAGATGGCGGCGGGTATATTAGATTAGACGGATTCCCAAACAATCAACTGAATCGGGGTAGGATTGTAAGCATTGCAAGGATTGTTCATTTGCGGGCAATTAGAAATAGCAACCAGCGCGTTCATTTCGGCTCGTAAATCAACTGTACTTCCCGGATCGGAGATGCCGTCAACAATTTCAAGTGTGCCATCTTCGCTAACCGGAACATTCATAAAGAAGTTGATATTGCTGACTAAATCTCGCTTGCCCAAACCGTAGGGAAGAATTGCGGCGAGGAAATTTTCAACACAGGCGTGCTGGTATTTTTTATCTAGTCCAAACCGCACCGAATTGCTCTCGCAGCTACAGGCGCCGCCGGAGGTATCGTGCCGGCTGCAGGTGTCAGCAATTATGGTCATCATGGCTCGCCCTTCGTTGGAAATGAGTTGGCTATTTGTAGTGACAAAGATGTTGCCTTGATTGACGATCGTATCGGGGGCGCTGTAGCGTTCGGAAGGGTCATCGGCATTGTAAACTAAAAAATCTACTGCTTGATTTCCGCCTAAATCTACAATGCGGAGAATCTGTCCTTTTTTGATGACGCGAGCCCAGGGATGTCTGGCGGGTAAAACTTCATTATAAATTGCAGTTTTTGGATCGAGGATTTGTTGGGTGGTTGCAGTCATGGTTCACTTGGGTTGATGAATTTACAGCATTTTTTGCCGCAGGTCGGTGCGGATTAGATATAGTTTTCAAATCTGGTTTATTAGGTGTTTTGCCTCAGTTTTTTATGGCTCTTTTAACCGCAGATGTTATGCAGATAAACACTGATAAACGCAGATGATGGCAGGAATTGGAGGCGATTAAATGCAGTGCTTTCTATTGCAGGAACAAAGCATCGGTGTTGATGAACCCGCGCACGGCTTCCGGGTTGGCGGTGCGGCACAAGTCGTCTGGTGCGGGGGCGGGGGTTTTCACAATCTGAATTTGGATGGGTTTTGGATCGTAAATTGAACTCGGATGCAGGATGTGGGGGCAGTTAGAGATAATAGTCAATACGTTCATTTCTGCTCGTAAATCGATAAAACTCCCCGGTTTTTCGCAGCCTTCGCGAAACTCCATCGTGCCGTCTGGTTTGACGGCAATGCGAGTAAATAAGTTGAGGTTGGGCATGATATCTTTTTTGCTCAATCCCCAGCGAGTTAGGGCTTTGAGGAAGTTATCGCGGGAGTTTTTCCAGTCTCCTTCGCCGTATTTTTTGGCATTGCTAACGGCGTTGCTGCATCCTCCTAGCAAATCGTGACAGCCGGAGGTGTCTTGGGTGATGGAAAATAGGATGCGTCCCATGTCTGTGTAGATTACCATGCCTTTTTTGAGAAAGGCGTTGAATTGAATTTTGGCGGTGTCTGCTGCGTTGAAACGTTCGATCGCATTGTCGGCGTTGTAGCACAGCATGGAAACGCCGCGAGATCCTTCTAAATCGGTGATTCGCAGGGTGTTTCCACGCTTGATGACTCCCGACCAGTACGCGCCGCCCGGTACGGTTTCTTGCATTAATACGAGGCTTGAATCGATTTCTGAGTTTGTATCGATCGATGATAGTTGCACCATAAGTTCCTCTTGATGTATTTGGGGGGGGTCAGCGAAACAAAACAATAGTATTTTGTAGTGGCAAAACTCACCCTCTCCCAAAGTAATATTTATCTCCACTGATATCTTGCACCATTCTCAAGAACGGGCAAGATGCCCGTTCCACAATAAAATTGAGTTTTGTGGAACGGGCATCTTGCCCGTTCCTAAATAGGTAATTGACAAGGGTGCAAGATGTTAAGTTTCCACTTACTTAGGTTGGCCGTTGTACTGTTGGCGCGGGTGCAAAAAGTGCAACTACAAACCTATTTCTATTTAAGCAGCCATTGCAACTGATTCTTGTCCGTGTTTCCGCATCAAATCCATGAGTTCGTCGCGGTAATCGTGGAATTTGGCGTGGCGTTTAACGCTGGGAGTGCGCTCGGGCAAATTAATCGACATTTCCTTTCTCACTGTACCGGGACGAGCACCCAAAGCATAAATCCGATTGGAAAGAAACACCGCTTCTTCGACATCGTGGGTAATCATAAAGATTGTAATCTGAGTGCGGCGCCACAAATCGAGCATAAATTCGTGCATCGATTCTTTAGTGTGGATATCCAATGCGCCGAAAGGTTCATCCATTAATAACACTTTAGGTTCAGAAGCCAGGGCGCGGGCGATCGCCACCCGCTGTTTCATCCCGCCCGACAATTCCTTCGGTAGCGACGAAGCAAACTGCGTCAATCCTACCACACTCAAATAATAGCTCGCTTGTTCGCGCCGCTTTTTCTTGGACACGCCTTGAAGTTTGAGGCCAAACTCGGCATTTTCCTGCACGTTCATCCAAGGATAAAGAGTGTAATGCTGAAATACCATACCTCGATCCGGCCCAGGCGAAACAACTTCCTTGCCGTCAATTTTCACTTCCCCTTTTGTCGGCTTGTCCAATCCCGCAATCTGCCTCAACAGAGTAGATTTGCCCGAACCTGATGCGCCTACCGCGCAGATAAATTCGCCTTGCTTGATGCTCATATTGATGTCCTTGAGGACAACTAATTTACCCTTTTTCGTTTCAAAATTTTTGTGCAGGTTGTTGATTTGCAGAAACATGAGTTTATCCTCTGTATTGTAAGTAAAAACTGAATTTGTTTATTCCCAAAGCTTATCAAGCTTAGCAATCAAAACGATAGGTATCGAGTCTTTCAATCTTAGGTTGATAGCGCTGCGTTCTACCATCTTCCTTCCATCCGTTACATCCGTTACATAATCCGTTGCCGAACTTCCTTCTTCCTTCAACATCTGCTTACTGTTTCTGGCTTGACCATTTACAAGAAACCCGCTGCAGATATTGAAAAAGCAAGTCAAAAGTCAGTCCTATCGCCCCAATGACAATCAGCCCCACAAATATTTCATCGGTTCGGAGAAATCGACCGGCGACGCTGATCCGGCGGCCTAAGCCTTCGGTTGCTGCAATCAATTCCGACACGATTACCAATTGCCAAGCCGCAGCCAGGTTGATGCGGCTTGCATCAAGAATTCCCGGCAAAACGTGGGGAAAAATAACTTGAGTTAGGATTTCCCAGCGATTCCCACCCAACATATAAGTAGCTTCTATCAAGTCTTTGGGAACAAACTTGACCGTATCCATCACCATCAGCGAATTGAAGAAAAAGACGCCGATAAATATCAGCGTTATTTTGGGTTCTTCGCCTATTCCCAAGTAGAGAATTAATAGAGGAATGAACGCTGGTGCGGGCATATATCGCATCAAGCCGAACATGGGTTCCAGCAAGGCGCGAATACTGGGAAAACTGCCCATCAGCACGCCAATTGGTATGGAAAAAACCAAGGCGAACAGAAAGCCCACTCCCACCCGCCACAAACTCGCTACCGTGTCTTTTAAAAGTTCGCGAGTGTTCCACAGCCGACCAAATGCCTCTAAAACTTTGCCGGGGGAAGGCAAAAATTTGGGGTCTACGTTGGCGAAGGTTGTTACTAGCCACCACAGCAGCAGCGGCAGTGCGATCGATGTTACCGTTAACCCAATATTGAGGGGTTGTGGTATCTCTTCCGCAATCCGCCAGAAAACGGTGGGATTTAGGCTTTTTTGCTTGAGGTGGGATTGGATGGATCGCGGATCGGGATTTGGTGGCATGATTTAATTGCAGAACAGTTGAACGAGTAATTTTAGTAGCTTTTTGGTATAAATAAATAATAAGATTGAAACTTTGTTGTGTCTGCAAAATCGTAAATTCGGCCTCCTAGCTTTTACCTTCTGCATAAGCTTTGATAAAGCGATCGTCAAATAATGTACTGATATCTGGTTGGGTTTTGGCTAAATTTACATCGACCAGGAATTTAGTCATTTCTGCCGCCGCAAACTGCAATGAAGTCATGTCATTTCCCGGTTGAAAGGCTTTCAAATTTTCCTCAACTGTAAATATTTTAGTGCCATTTTCATATTCTTTGTATTCCTCAACGCTAACTCCGGCGCGGTTGGCGAGAATCTCGTAAGATTTTTCTTTATTTGATTTCATGTATTCCAATGTTGCAAACCATGAATTGACCAGGGCTTGCACTCGATCGGGGTGTTCGCCGATAAACTTTCGGGTGAATACCAAATGGTCGGAAATCGCCCCCGGAAAATCTTTTGAACTAAACAGTTCCTTGCTGTTCGAGCGTTTTAATGCCTGGGTTGTAAACGGCGCAAATACTGCCACCGCATCGACTTGTCCTCCCACGAAAGCCGCCGCAGCTTTGCCAGTTTCCAGCGGTACAAATTGAATATCTTGCACTGATAAACCTGCTTTTCTCAGCCCTAACAGCAATAAAAAGTGATCGACTGTACCTTCCTCTGCTGCCACTTTTTTACCTTTCAAATCGGCAACCGAATTGATCCCTTCAGCGACAATTACTTTGTCATTGCCCGTCGAGTTGTCGTTGACTAAAACAATTACTTGGTCGGCGCCGCCTGATATTGAGTTTACTGTATCGCCGAGGGTTTGGCTGTTAGCATCTATCTGTCCTGCTGTGAGGGTGCTGATCGATTCTAGGTAGCCGTCAAACCATTTTAAGTCTACAGGAACATTGTTGGCTTCAAATATTTTTTGTTCTTTGGCAATTTGCCACGGAAACCAGCCGGGCCACGCGCTGAATCCGAGGCTAACTGCATCAGCACTTACTGAAGAAGCTGCTTCGCTTTCTGTGGTGGTTTTGATATAAATTGCCGGGTTGACGCAGCCGACAGCGAAAAACAAGGTGATAAGAAATAGGGCGCAGTAGGATAAGAGCGATCGCGTTATTTTGGGGGAGCAATATCGGATATTCATAGCATATTCTGGTGGCTGGTTAGAGGTGAATATGTCGATCGAGCTTTTGCACCTTCTTTGGCTTCCTTAGCTTCCGCAAACCCCCCTGATATACAAGGATAAAGCCCGAGAGCTAACGAACCGAGTCTTGCTGACCGATCGCGTTTCTCCCGGGCTTTTATCCCGCCGTGTAACTGGCTAGTGTTTCCCTCAAATTAAGAAAATATTGGGGCAACCAGTCTGCTTCTCTCGGACCAGCACTTGAACTTTCTAAGCTGAGTTAGAAACTAATTCAAATCGGAACCCTAGAAGCGGTTAAATTTTTCGGTTTTTGTCTGTATAAGTCCTGTTTGCAACCCAAGGAGTTATTCAAGACTGTCCGTAACAGCAATGCACTTAGCTTTTTGGAAGGTAAGCATACTGTAGTTTGCAATCTTACTAGATTGCTACGTTTCAAACGGTAACAGCAAACTTGATGCGAAAATGTGTAAGATGTTACAAAAAACAGTTTTTTTGGGAGTTGTTAATTAAACTTTTTGGAAAATTAAACCGGGCGATGAGATTGGGCGATGGGAAATCGGGAAGTTTAGCTGCACACAAAGACGAAACCCGCAAGGTCAGGGTTGAATATTTCTCAAGAAATACTTCGACCCGTAGACTAGATACGAGTACGATTGCCAATACGGTAAACTAACATCCTATTTGTAATAACGATCGCCTTGCACAGCCTTTCAAGTGATTTCTTCAATCTAAAATCTAAAATCTAAAATCTAAAATCGAATGATCCCCCAGCAAAGCCTGTAAACTCAATTGTTCAATCTAAAATCTAAAATCTAAAATCTAAAATCGACTGACGGTGCACTATGGAAAAATTTAACTACAGCAACAGTCTGGACATTCATTCGCTGCTTGATCGCTACCGCACTGGCTCGATCGCGCCTGCTGATGTAATCGCCAGCGTGTACGATCGGATCGAGCGCTATGCAGATCCGGCGGTATGGATTTATTTAGCACCGCTGGCGGAAACCCTCGAACGCGCTAAAGCTTTAGAAAACCTAGATCGCGAACAATTGCCGCTTTACGGGATACCTTTTGCGATCAAAGATAATCTCGATTGGGCGGGCGTTCCCACTACGGCGGGATGTCCGCAGTTTGCTCGCACTCCAGCGCGATCGTCCGCAGTTGTAGAGCGTTTGTGCGCGGCAGGTGCGATCGCAATCGGCAAAACAAACATGGATCAGTTTGCCACAGGATTAGTGGGAACCCGCACGCCTTATGGAGTTTGCCGCAATCCCTTCGATTCGCGCTACATTCCGGGCGGATCGAGTTCCGGTTCCGCAGCAGCAGTCTCGGCCGGATTGGTGAGTTTTGCTCTGGGTACCGATACCGCAGGATCGGGGCGCGTTCCCGCTGCTTTTACCAACATTGTCGGGCTGAAGCCAAGTTGCGGCTCGATCGGCACTCGCGGCCTGCTGCCGGCAGTGCGATCGCTCGATTGCGTTTCTGTGTTCGCTCTCACCTGTGCGGATGCAGCCTCTGTGCTGCAAGCAGCCAGCGGTTTTGACGCTGAGGATGCGTTTTCTCGCCACCCTGAAACGAAAGTTTTGCCGGATTTATCCCGCTTGCGAGTGGGAGTTCCCGGAGACGGCGAACTCGAATTTTTCGGGAATGCAGAAGCCGAACAGCGCTACCGAGATGCGATCGCGCGCTTGCAATCTTTGGGCTGCACGATCGCACCTATTGACTTCAAACCCTTTGCGGATGCTGCCGAACTGCTCTACGGCGGGCCTTGGGTAGCAGAAAGGTTGGCCGCGATCGGCGATTTCCTCGACGCGCACCCAGATGCGATCGATCCGATCGTCTACGAAATTATCAGCGGTGGCAAACGCTACGATGCTGTCTCTGCCTACCGCGCGTCGTACCGGTTGGCCGAACTCCGCCAGCAAGCAGAAATTCAGTGGCAGTCAATGGATGTGTTGGCGGTGCCGACGACAGGCACTATTTATACTGTCGCAGAAGTTGCAGCCGAGCCGATCGCGCTCAACACCAATCTGGGGCGCTACACAAACTTTGCGAATTTGCTCGATTTGTGTGCGATCGCAGTTCCCAGCGGGTTTCAAAGCAGCGGATTGCCAGCAGGATTGACACTGATGGCTCCTGCGTGGCACGATTTATCGCTCTGCAGCCTGGGAGCTGCTTTCCACGATCGCTTGGGGGGAACTATGGGCGCAACCAACCTGCCGCTGCCCACCCTCCCGGAACCCGCCATCGCCGCCAAATCTTCCTCAGAAGAACGAGTCAAAATAGCCGTAGTCGGCGCTCATTTGAGCGGTGAGCCGCTGAATTATCAACTAATCGAGGGGGGAGGCATTTTGGTTCGCGCCTGCCGTACCAGCCCTAGTTACAAGCTCTACGCTTTGACGGGTACTGCTCTGGGCAAGCCGGGATTGGTGCGTCAGGTAGAGGGCGGTAGCGCGATCGAGGTGGAAGTTTGGGAGTTGTCGATCGCGGCTTTCGGCGGATTTGTCGCTAAAATTCCCCCGCCGCTGGGAATTGGTACGCTGGTGTTGGAGGACGGCTCCACGGTGCAGGGCTTTTTGTGCGAACCTTATGCTGTGGCGGATGCGATCGATATTTCTGAGCTGGGCGGTTGGCGAGCTTATAACTTCCGGTTTTAGGCTAAGTTAGAATGGCAAATTTATACCCATCTTCAGAATCATGCCATCATCAGTGCCAATTCGACCAATTCCCGTCACCACCCCAACCCCCACCGGCGGCGGTACCAGTCCCGGAGGGGCACCTGGCGGCACTCGCGGCACCAGCGGCCCCGACTCCCTCAGAGGTACTGCAGGCGGTAACTTGATATTTGGTTTGGGTGGCCCTGACAGCATTTTGGGCTTAGGCGCAGACGATTCCCTCTACGGCGGCGACGGCGATGACTCACTGCTGGGCGACGTTGGCAATGATTTGCTCTTCGGCGGTGCCGGCCGCGACAGCGTTTTGGGCGGCGCCGGCGGCGATACTTTCTACGGCGGCAAAGGTTCTGACTCAATGCTGGGCGACGAGGGTAATGATTTGCTGTTTGGCAACCAAGACACCGATACTTTGTTGGGAGGCGCGGGCGATGACTCGCTTTTTGGGGGTGCCGGCGATGACTCGCTGTTTGGTGGCATCGGCAATGACTGTTTATCGGGCGATCGCGGCCTAGATACTTTAACTGGCGGCGCCGGAAACGATACTTTTGCGATCGGGCGTTTGGCAGACGGGGATGTGATTACAGATTTTACTGATGGTACGGATCAAATTCGCTTGACTGCCGGCCTCACCTTTGGCGAACTCACCATTTCCGCTGGGACCGGAACTTCCCCGAGTACAATTATTCAGCTTACAAACACCAAGGAAACTCTCGCTACTTTATTCGGAGTTGCCCGCGCTTCTATCAGTCAGGCAGACTTTATTCTTTAATGGGTAATAGGGAATTGGGAATTGGGTTGGCGGATACTTTGTAGTTTTAAGTTTTGAATGTTGAACTTTTTAACTCAAAACCGCTTTCCCGTTGCGAATAACGTTAGCTTTCGCGATGCGAAGGGAAGCAATCTCAAAACTTTTCATTTTCTTTTTTCCTGCTTCCTTCTTCCCTCTTCCTGACATCCGTTATATCCGTTACATCCCGTACATTGCTCGTTGCCGAACTTCCTAATGACTACTGACGGTTTTCTCAATCTCAACAAACCTGCGGGCATGACATCTCACGACTGCGTGGGGCGAGTGCGCCGGCTATTGAAACTCAAGCGAGTCGGACACGGAGGAACCCTCGATCCTGCTGTGACTGGTGTTTTGCCGATCGCCCTGGGCAAAGCAACCAGACTGCTACAATATCTCCAACACAATAAAGCTTACCGAGGCACGATTCGATTTGGCTTAACTACTGCTACTGACGATTTAGAAGGAGAAATTATCCATTCTCGACCGGTGCCAGAGTTGAGTTTGGAAAAAGTGCAAGCTGCACTGCCAAAATTTATAGGAAAAATTGAGCAGTTTCCACCGAGTTTTAGTGCGGTTCAGGTGGGAGGAAAACGCCTTTATGAGTTAGCTAGAAAAGGCGAAACTGTGGAAGTTACTGCTAGGAAGGTCGAGGTTTTTCGGCTGGAAATATTGGATTGGCGACCGGGGGATTTTCCTGAATTGGATTTGTCGATCGCCTGCGGGGCGGGTACTTACATTCGGGCGATCGCGCGGGATTTGGGTGCGGTGTTGAATACAGGCGGCACTTTGGCTTGTTTGACTCGCACCGAAAGTAGCGGTTTTTCGATCGAGGAAAGTCTCAGTTTTGAACAATTGGAACTGCAATTGCAGGAGAATAAATTCTGCCCGATTTTGCCATCGGCGGTTTTGGGACATTTAGGGGCGATCGTCCTTTCCCCTGAATATACCAAACGCTGGTTTCAAGGACAGCGCCTCCCGATTCCCGAAACGCCGATCGGGCCAGAGGAGGAAAGTAGCAACCATCCCCCCCACAACCCAATACCCGAACATCCCTATCCCTTGCAGGTTTACGATCGAGACGGTAATTTTTTAGGTATCGGTCAAGTAGCGAACTCAGAGACAAGTACCATATTATCTCCTCAAATTGTGCTTTAAGTATCTAAAATAAAAATGAAAATAGGTATAATTGGTACAGGAAAAGTTGGCGGAACTCTAACCGCTGGGAATGCTCTCGATGCACCTAGCTTACAGCGGTACGGGACGAGATTGGCCTATAAATCTAATCAATCGCTGAGGTAAAAATTGTGAAGATATTGCTGATCGGATTAATCCGAGGCTACAAAATGGGGATTTCTCCTTACCTGCCTAACGCCTGTAGATTTCAGCCAACTTGTTCGCAATACGCGATCGAAGCAATAGAAAGATTTGGGCCGGCCCGTGGCAGCTCGATGGCGGTTAAGCGAATTTTGCGCTGTCATCCTTTTCATCCAGGGGGTTACGATCCAGTACCTCCTAAAGATAGCGAGGGGAATTAGTTATTAGTTAGAAGCCGGATTTTAGTTATTAGTTAATAGTGCAAATAGGCGTTGCATCCTCATGGCTAAAACTACCGAGGGGAATCACTCCCTAAGAGGGTTAAATTCGCACAAGTAGTGGTGTTTCTTAACCCAAATTCAGTAATATTACTGTTATCTTTCAAAACTCAGCAGCTATATAATGGTACAAACAGAGTACAGGGGATGCGAGTTGATATGTCTGCTACCGCAATCGGATACAAAATGTTGTCCCATACTCTGGCTGTACTCAGCCAGAAACAAGCAACAGGGAAACTGGTGTTAGAGCAAGGGGAACAACAGTGGCAACTTTACTTTTTTCAGGGTAGTTTGGTGTATGCCACGGGAGGAGCGCACAGAGCGAGACGCTGGTACAGGGCGATTGGGCAACACTGTCGAAACTTTCAAGTGGATCTCAGAGACCTCGATGCTGGAGAACTGTGGGAATATCAACTGCTTCAGCGAGGGATAGCAGCCAGCGAAATGAGCCTGGAACAAGCTAGGGCGATCGTCCACACCAGCCTTTCCGAAGTGTTATTTGCTGTGATCGGTCAATCGGGTTTGCGCCGGGAGTGGCGTCCGTCCCAGAAATATTTTTCTACAATTACCTCTTCTTTGCTGCTGTCTTTAACAGAAGTAGAGAAAATTCTGTGTTGTACAGAAGAAATTTGGCAGAAGTGGAAAGCAATGGGTTTGTGGCTGGTAGATCCAGAACAAGCACCACTTTTAAAAGCATCAGCCCAGTTGCAGCAAAATCGATTTAGCTCTAATTCTTTGATCGCTTTGGGTAACGTATTCAACGGCGAGAATACTCTTTGGGATATTGCATTTAAGAAAAAGCAGTGCGTGACAGTGGCAACTCGCGCTTTAGTTAATTACATCAAACAGGGTTTAGTAAATTTCCGAACAGTACCAGACTTACCGTCGCCTATAGAACAGTGGCGCCTTGCCGCAGCGATGGCCGGGGCGGGTCGCCCTTTGATTGCCTGTATCGATGACAGTCCGACAGTTTGCGAATTTTTAGAACAAATTTTATTGCCGGAGGGGTATCGAGTCCTAAAAATTCAAGACCCCATGCAGGGAGTGGGCCTCCTCGCCAAACAAAAGCCTGCTTTAATTTTTATGGACGTGGTGATGCCGAAGACAAGTGGCTTTGCTTTGTGCAATTTTTTGCGAAAAACACCTGCTTTTCGCGAAACTCCGATTGTGTTTTTGACCAGTCAAGACAGTATAATTGACCGCACGCGAGCGAAATTGACAGGTGCTTCCGATTTTTTGAGGAAGCCAGCCAATCCCGAACAGGTTTTGCAAATAGTTGACAAGTATTTGAAGGTAAAAGGCGATGGCCACCCTTCAGCAATTCGCCCCCAAGATATACTCCATTCACGACAACTTACCCTGGCAAATTCTTGAACCCAAATTATGCTGATCAAGCGTCACTTATCGGGCGCGTGAGCCTCCGGGGCACCCGATAAGTATTGTAAAATAAAGACGCCACCGAATTTTACCAATAAATTTTGTAGGGGCGGTTGCATGGTTTTTCTTGATTTCAAAGCCAAGATTTCCCTAAACCTGCTCAGCGGGTATTGATTCTAATATCTGTTCCAACCTGTTAACAAAAAGAATGCAACTGTAGGCAAGTTTCCAGCCAGAGGCTCATCAGTCCTTTCCAGTTTTTTAATCTAAAATCTAAAATCTAAAATCTAAAATCTAAAATCTAAAATCTAAAATCTAAAATCTAAAATCTAAAATGGTATAATCCATAAAACTTGATATTAATTATGAGCGATCGCACCCCGCAGGTGAGCGTAGTAATTCCGGCTTACAACTGTGCTGCTTACGTCGGCCAAGCCGTAGATAGCGTTCTGCACCAAACCTATACTAACTGGGAAATTATTGTCGTAGACGACGGCTCCCGAGACGATACCAAGTTAGTTTTAGAGAAATATGGCGATCGAATTCGCTACATTTACCAACAAAATCAAGGAGTTTCGATTGCCCGAAATCACGGCATCGAGCTATCGCGAGGAGAATTCATCGCCTTTCTCGATGCTGACGACTACTTTTTACCCGACAAATTAGCAGCACAAATGGCTGTATTTGCAGCGAAACCACATCTAGGAATAGTCCACAGCGGCTGGCGTCTAGTTAATAGTATAGGCGAACCGTTAAAAGATGTCAAACTCTGGCAAAATGTCCCTAAATTAGACTTAGAAATGTGGCTGCGGTGGAAACCAGTATTACCCAGCGCGATGGTATTTCGCCGTCAGTGGTTAGAGCGCGCCGGCGGATTTGATCCTCGATTTCCCCCGGCGGAAGATACAGATTTAGTGCTGCGTTTAGCCTTAATGGGATGCGAAGCAGAGTGGTTGCAGCAAGTAACTGTTTGCTACCGCCAGCACGAACAAAGCGCCATGTACAAAGGTTTACCCCAGGCTAAATCCCTCGCCGCAGTCATGGACAATTTTTTTGCCCGCCCCGAGTTGCCGGATAAAATACGTTTGTTGGAAAAGCAAATCAAGTACAGTACCTTAGTTTGGATTGCTTGGTATTTGTACCGCACCGGTCATTCTGTTGAGATGGTAGAGTTTTTGCAGCGTTCTTGGAATTATACGCCTTATTTGCCTGTAGAAACAGTAATTAATTGGGCGGAAGCTTTCGCCGAGTTTTCGCAGGATGCGGGAAATGAATTCGATGCCGATTTATTAGCTCAATCTCCCGAGTGGCAGCAGTTAATGCAGTGGACTATTCTCGGTACGCCAGCTTGATTAAAAGCTTTTCGATTGCACTCATATCGTTTACGGTTGCATAGGAATGATTTAACCGCAGAGAACGCAGAGAACGCAGAGGAAGAGAAGAGAGGCTTTTCGCATTTCTTGCCATGTAAAACCTGCATAAACTTTAGGCTTCAGTTTGAGTTTCTGCTTCAGTAAAAATTGGCGGCCACAGTTCATTAATTGGCAATTCCCAACCTGGAAAAAGTTCTGGTACTGTCAAAATCTCCTGATTTCCTAACACTACAGGTTCACCTTCCTGACGATAAACTGTTACAGTTTCTTCATCTGGATCGATCAAAATTCCTACTTGCGCTCCGAGTTCTAGGAAATTATGAATCTTTTTTTCTAGCGGTTTAATGCGATCGCTCTGTGATTTAATTTCTACTACCAAGTCTGGGACTAATTCTCCAAAATAACGGGGACTTTGCCTGAGACGTGCGGCTCGGACAAAAGAAACATCAGGTGCTGTAAGGTTAGCATCAGGTAAAATAAAGCCGCCTGCGGAGTCAAAAACTCGACCCAAACGGCGGGGATTCACCCAAACGAAGAGAAAGGCACTCAAGCGAATGCCAATTTCACTAGATACAATGTCTGACGGGCCCACAATGATAATCTTCCCGCTTTCTAGTTCAACTTGGTAGTCTTGACCGGCTTCTTTGAAGGTTTTTTGGACTTTTTCTAAGTCTTTGAGTGTCATCATATTGATTATTCCTTAGCCGAAAAGGAGTTGCCGCAGCTACAGCTTTGGGCGGCATTGGGATTGTGAAATCGGAAACCTCCGCCCATCAAGTCTTCTGAATAATCCAAGGTGAGCTCATTGAGATATTTTAAGTGCTGGGGGTCGATCGCCACTTGAACTCCCTCCGACTCGCATACAGCGTCTTCTGGGGCTGGCGCATCGTCAAATGCCATTGTATAAGACAAACCGGAGCAGCCGCTCGATTCCACGCCCAGACGAAATAAAGCATGGGGGTTCGGATGCTTCGACTTGAGGCGCGTTACTTCTGTTGCTGCTGTTTTGCTCAGATGAATCATTATGAGTAATTGGTAATTGGTAATTGGGAAGTAATGTTGAGTTTTGAAAATGTAGAATGTTCCTAGGCGTGTAACTTATCCGGAGAATGTAAAGTGCGCCGAACCGCGCACCTTACCGCTATATTTTTAGCAACTTGAGTTACTTAGCCTTTTCATTACGAGCATAATCGTCTTGAAAGCGGATAATATCATCTTCTCCGAGATATTCGCCATTCTGCACCTCAATTAAAACCAGGGGGATAACTCCCGGATTTTCCAGCCGATGAGAAGTGCACTGAGGAACGTAGGTAGACTGATTTGTAAACAGAACTTGTTCAGTTTCGCCACAAGTAACTTTTGCAGTACCAGAAACCACAATCCAGTGTTCGCTGCGGTGGTGGTGCATTTGCAGGCTGAGGCGGTGTCCCGACTTAACTTCGATCCGCTTAATTTTATATCCTGGGCCTTCTTCTAAAGTCGTAAAGGAGCCCCAAGGCCGCAATTCTGTAGCGGCTATTCCGTTGGGTGCTGCAGGTGCGTGCAGGGTAGATACTTGAGAAATTTCTTGAATCTGAACCATGATTTTCACTCCTTGAGGATTGCTTGCGGAATCCTTTGGTAAACGACGTTGTTTTTTGAGATTAACTAATCTATAGTTAAAACCGAAGCCCACCTGCGGGGACTGGTTAGCCGACTGTAGAGTTTTGCAAGAGTTGTGCTCAGCCCGATCGACTTGCCTTAACAACCATAGCAAAACCAACATAGCTGTTGTCACCTGTTATTAGCTCGATCGCCCCAATCTACATCAAATCTTCATAGAAAGGGCGCTGGTTCTTGAATATTGATTAAAGGTGAATCCTAATCCAGCTCTTGAGACTGCTGTTGCAAAACTTCTAGCATCTGGTTAGAGACCCTCTGGGATGAAACCTGGTTGAATAGTTAGACTTGAATAAGTTTGGCTAAGTTCTGTGAAGCAGTGATAAGTGAAGCGAATGTCGTAGAGTTTTTTCAATTCTGCAATCAGGGTGGGAGAAAGCAGCCGAAAGCTATCCAACCAGGCTTTGAGTTGATCGACTTTTTGCAATTTTTCAGAAATACTCATTAATGTTGAGAAGGCCAAATGCTGCTGGAGAATGTCACCCAGACGCTGAGGATACAGTCGCATTAACAATGCTATAAACTCATTTCTCAAGAACAGGCTTTCCGGCCTGTTCCACAGAGAGTAAATTTTGTGCGCTGGGCCGGAAAGCCCGCCCTTGAAAAGCTTATTAACAAGGGTGCAAGATGTGAGTTAGTATCGGAATTACTCATCTCTCTTCTCTTCTTCTGCGCTCTCTGCGGCCTCTGCGGTTTAATAATTCACATAATCGAAGAGTCTTTAAGCATAAATCTTTAACCTCCGGGTTCCCTAGTTAAGTTATCGGCTTTAACTATTTTTTTTACTCGGATCGAATAAGCTTTGATTTTTGGGTACATCTACCCAATTGAGTAGATCCACATATAATACATGATACTAGAGCGATCGGCATCCCATCCTCTACTCTAGATCAACATCTTTTCGCCACTTTGACAGGAGCATCAAAATGAACAGCAACGGACTGCCACAAAAGCAAGGTCTGTACGATCCGCAGTTCGAGCACGACGCTTGCGGAGTCGGATTCATCGTACACATGAAGGGTAACAAATCCCACGAAATTGTCGAGCAGGCACTGACAATCCTATTGAACCTCGACCACCGGGGCGCGTGCGGCTGCGAACCCAACACCGGAGACGGGGCGGGGATTTTGATGCAGGTGCCCCACAAGTTTCTCAAGAAAGTAACGGCGGCCCTAAACATCGAACTTCCCGAAGCCGGCGAGTACGGCGTTGGCGCGATTTACTCGTCGCCCAATCAAACTGAACGCGAAAACGGCAAACGCATTTTTGAGGAAATCGCCGCAGAAGAAGGCCAGGAAGTGCTGGGCTGGCGCGATGTGCCCACCGACAACTCGTCCCTCGGCGACACCGCCAAATCTAGCGAACCCTTCATGCAGCAAGTGTTCCTCCGGCGCGCCGCAGGTATCGATGAGGCGGCTTTCGAGCGGAAACTGTACGTCATCCGCAAGCGTGCTCACAATGCCATCCGCAGGACTAACACAGACCCATACTGGTATAATTCCACACTCTCCTGCCGGACGATCGTCTACAAGGGTATGTTAATGCCGGTGCAAGTGGGAGATTACTATCCCGAACTGCACGACCCCGACATGGAAAGCGCTCTAGCCCTGGTTCACTCGCGCTTCAGCACGAATACTTTTCCGAGCTGGGAACGATCGCACCCTTACCGCTACATCGCTCACAACGGCGAAATTAACACGATGCGCGGCAACATTAACTGGATGCACGCGCGGCAATCGCTGTTCGAGTCGGAACTATTCGGCGATGACTTAAAGAAAATCCCCAATTTAATCAATATCGAAGGCAGCGACTCGACGATTTTTGACAATGCTTTGGAATTGCTGAATTTGGCCGGGCGTTCTTTGCCGCACGCTGTAATGATGATGATTCCCGAACCTTGGACAGCCCACGAGTCCATGAGTGACGAGAAAAAAGCTTTCTACGAATACCATTCTTGCTTGATGGAACCTTGGGACGGCCCGGCTTCGATCGCCTTTACCGATGGTACTTCGATCGGGGCCGTGCTCGATCGCAACGGTTTGCGCCCTTCCCGCTACTGCGTTACCAAAGACGACTTGGTAATTATGGCATCGGAAGCAGGAGTTTTGCCCATCGCCCCAGAACGAATTGCATCCAACGGCCGCTTGCAACCGGGGCGGATGTTCCTGGTAAATACCGAGGAAGGCCGCATCGTCTCTGACGAGGAAATTAAAACCAAAATCGCCACAGAACACCCGTACCGCCAGTGGATCGACCAGCACATGGTCGAAATCGCCAAACTCAAAGATGCGCCGGCATTGCCAGAATCCCACCCGGAAACATTATTGCAGCGGCAAATGGCTTTTGGCTACACCTTTGAAGAACTGCGGTTGCTGTTAGCGCCGATGGCGAAAGATGGCGTGGAAGCTGTCGGCGCGATGGGTGCGGATACGCCGCTGGCGGTGCTTTCCAATCGGCCAAAACTGCTTTACGAATACTTCCAGCAGTTGTTTGCTCAAGTTACCAATCCGCCGATCGATTCTATCCGCGAAGAAATTGTAACTTCTGCCGAAACTACGATCGGCGCTGAACGCAATTTGCTCAAACCGGAACCGGAAAGCTGTCATTTAATTGAACTGAAAACGCCAATTCTCAGCAATGAAGAATTAGCTAAGCTCCAACACGTAAATGAGGGTAATTTCAAGTCCATCACCGTGCCGATTTTGTTTGATCCCAAAAGCGGTGTGAAAGGTTTAGAACAGGCTTTAGAAGAGGTTTTTGCAGCAGCAGACAGCGCGATCGCATCCGGGGTGAATATCCTCATTTTGAGCGATCGGGGTATCAGTCCAGACAAAGCCCCAATTCCGGCGCTGCTGGCAGTTGCGGGCCTGCACCACCACTTGATCCGAAAAGGTACGCGCACGCGGGCGGGACTCGTTCTCGAATCCGGCGAACCGCGCGAAGTGCATCACTTTGCGACACTTATTGGATATGGTTGCGGCGCGATTAATCCGTATTTGGCCTTTGAGACGATCGCCGATTCGATCCGCGAAGGATTGCTGCTAAATGTCGAGTACAAAACAGCTTGCAAAAACTACATCAAAGCCGCAACTAAAGGTGTGACGAAAGTTGCCTCGAAAATTGGGATTTCGACAATTCAAAGTTATCGCGGCGCGCAGATTTTTGAGGCGATCGGCTTAAACAAATCTGTAGTCGATAAATACTTTGCTTGGACAGCCTCGCGGATTGAAGGTGTAGACCTCGAAGTCATCGCCCAAGAAGCAATTTTGCGCCACAATCACGCATTCCCAGATCGCCCATCCAGCGGACATACTCTCGATGTTGGTGGCGAATATCAGTGGCGGAAAGAAGGCGAGGCGCATTTGTTTAGTCCGCAGACAATTCACGCGCTGCAAAAGTCGGTGCGCGAGGGCAGTTATACGCTTTTCAAACAGTATTCTGGACTGGTAAACGAACAAAACCAACAGCATTTTACCTTGCGCGGTTTGTTGCAATTCAAACAGCGGGAATCGATACCCATTGAGGAAGTTGAGCCGATCGAATCAATTCTCAAACGCTTTAAAACTGGGGCGATGAGTTACGGTTCGATTTCTAAAGAAGCCCACGAATCTTTAGCAGTAGCGATGAACCGCATTGGTGGCAAATCGAACACCGGTGAAGGCGGCGAAGATCCGGAACGCTACACTTGGACGAACGATCGCGGCGACTCGAAAAACAGCGCGATCAAACAAGTTGCTTCCGGGCGTTTCGGCGTTACCAGCTTGTACCTTTCCCAAGCGCGGGAACTGCAAATCAAGATGGCGCAAGGCGCGAAACCCGGTGAAGGCGGACAATTGCCCGGTAAAAAAGTATACCCGTGGATTGCCAAGGTGCGGAACTCGACTCCGGGTGTGGGATTAATTTCGCCTCCTCCTCACCACGACATTTATTCGATCGAAGATTTGGCAGAATTGATTCACGACTTGAAAAATGCCAACCGGGAAGCGCGGATTAGCGTGAAACTCGTGTCGGAAGTTGGAGTCGGGACGATCGCGGCGGGTGTTGCTAAGGCCCACGCCGATGTCGTGTTGATTTCCGGCTACGACGGCGGAACCGGCGCTTCGCCGCAAACTTCGATCAAACACGCGGGATTACCTTGGGAATTGGGACTGGCTGAAACTCACCAAACTTTGGTACTCAACAATCTCCGCAGCCGGATTGTCGTAGAAACTGACGGTCAAATGAAAACCGGCCGCGATGTAGTAATTGCTGCCTTGCTTGGCGCTGAGGAATTCGGTTTTGCGACCGCGCCGCTGGTGACATTGGGCTGCATTATGATGCGCGTTTGCCACCTGAACACTTGCCCGGTGGGTGTGGCAACGCAAGACCCGCTACTGCGGAAAAACTTTACCGGCGACCCAGAGCACACGGTAAACTTTATGACCTTCGTCGCGCAGGAAGTCCGGGAAATTATGGCGCAGTTGGGCTTCCGCACGCTGAATGAAATGGTGGGGCGGACTGATGTTTTGGAAGCGAAACAAGCGGTGGAACACTGGAAGGCTAAGGGTTTGGATTTCTCGAAAATCCTTTATCAGCCGGAGGTTGGGGCGGATGTCGGCCGCTATTGTCAGATGGCGCAGGAGCACGGTTTAGAAAAGTCGATCGACATGACGGTGTTGTTGGATTTGTGCAAAGGTGCGATCGAAAATGGCGAAAAAGTACACGCCAAACTGCCGATTACCAATGTCAACCGCGTTGTCGGCACAATTCTCGGCAACGAAATCACCAAACGCAACTGGGAAGGTTTGCCGGATGACACGGTACACCTGCACTTCCAAGGCAGCGCTGGGCAAAGCTTTGGCGCATTCGTGCCCAAGGGTGTCACCCTGGAGCTCGAAGGCGAAGCTAACGACTATTTGGGCAAAGGGCTCAGTGGCGGCAAGATTATCTTGTATCCGTCGCCAGATTCTACCTTTGTCGCGGAGGAAAACGTGATTGTCGGTAACGTAGTGCTTTACGGCGCGACATCCGGCGAGGTTTTCATCCGAGGGATGGCGGGCGAACGTTTTGGGGTGCGTAACTCCGGCGTTAACGCGGTAGTTGAAGGTGTGGGCGATCACGGTTGCGAGTACATGACTGGCGGCAAAGTTGTAGTTTTGGGCGAAACCGGGCGCAATTTTGCAGCGGGAATGAGTGGCGGTGTTGCTTACATTTTGGATGAAGCGGGCGATTTTGCTACTCGCTGCAATATGTCGATGGTGGATTTGGAAAAATTGGAGGATGTTGAGGAAATTAGCGATTTGCGGCAGTTAATTCAGACTCATTTTGATTTGACTGGAAGTGCGAAGGCATCGAAGGTTCTGGCAAATTGGGACTCGATGGTGCCGGTGTTTGTGAAGGTGATGCCGAGGGATTATAAGCGGGTGTTGCAGGCTATTGAAAGGGCGATCGCATCGGGTTTGAGCGGTGATGATGCGCTGACGGCTGCGTTTGAAGAAAACGCTCGCGATGTCGCTCGAATTGGCGGCAGCTAGGGTTGAACATGAGGAATGGGTAATGGCTGTTACTAACAACCAATTACCTATTCCTCACTAGCGATCGATTACCAACTATCAACTATAAGTTACCCATGCCAGCACAAAGAAATGTCACGTCACAAAACATCAGTATTGCTGTTGTTGGTCATAACAACACCGGAAAAACTACTCTCATTAGAACTTTGATGAAAAGTAAGATTGGAGAAGTTGGAGATTCAGCCAACGTTACAAAAAAAGGCCAACCCTACTTTTTTAAGGGTCTGCAAGCAACATTTATAGATACTCCGGGATTTCAGTATGCCTCTAATTTAATGATGTACCTAGACTCAGTGAAGGAAAATCCTGAGTTCAAGATGCCACAGAGTTGGCAAGAAAAAATTGTCTACGATCTGGAGGTCCTAGCTTCGATTGAATCCAGCGATAGAGTTTTATATGTAGCTAGTCTAAGTGTTGTGCCTGATGATAGTTACAAAGATGAAATTGCGATTGTAAAGAAAAAATGTCCCAAGGTTGTAGCTGTTATTAATCAATATAAAAAGCAACTTGCAGCAAGCGATAGGGTATCTATTGACAATCGAGTCGCTCAATGGAAAAATCTGTTTATAGAACATTCAATTAATGATGTGATTGTGTTTGATGCTCATTGGGATAATCCTGTCAAAGTCAAGGGAATTTATGACAGTATTTTAAATATACTTGATGCCGAGGAAAAATTGCGTTTTACTGAAGGTTTAAAACGGTTTAAGGAGAGACAATCAGAAATCAGGAAAGAAGCTTGTAATTTGTTGTCTGTTTTTATTATTGAACCGTATCAGGTAAAACCCATTTTGAGTATTCCAAAGGCAGAATGCAATAATGAGCATAAACGGGAAATAGCCAAGGAAGAAATAGTAGAAAAAATTGACCAATCTTTTGCTAGATTCATTTATATTATTACTTATCTATATAAGGTAGCAGCAGAAAACCCAACTACTCCAAAAGAGCAGTTGTGTCTAGACTTCAAGACAGATCATAACTTGATGAATCGGGTAAGCTTTGGTTCTGGAATGGCAGCAGTTGGAGCAGGCTTTGGTTCTTTTTTGATGGCTATTGTTGGAGCAGGAGTTGTGGGTGTATTGACGGGCGGTACAGGTATTGTAGCTGGAGCAATGACAGGGGCGCAGATAGGAGCATCTGTGAGGGCAGTTATAGGTAGCTTTGCTATTTTTTATGAGGCTCAGGATACTGTGAATATCAACATTGAAGCAGAGCAAATGAGAACTCTTTTAGTTAAAGGAGTTGCTCTTATATGGGGATTATCAAATAATAGTTATGGACGAGGTAGAGATCTTACAGCTAGTGAGGGTGAGCAGATTGAAAAGCAAGTTTCTCAAATACAAAATTTAGGTTCTCAAATAAACTTAGCTAGGGCTAATAAAAACACTATCATAAAACATTGTGAGAAAATCCTTGACCAGCTTGAAAATGAAATTGAATAATCGCGCAAACTATGAGCACGGTAGCTATAACAACAAAACAGTACATTGAAGAACGGGAAGGTTGCTACCGAATTGTCGGAAAGCGAGTTTCTCTGGATTCAATTATTTATGCTTTCCTTGCGGGACGATCGCCTGAAAGCATCGTCCAGTCATTTCCTGCACTGACGCTAGAAGAAGTGTATGGAGCAATTACCTTTTACCTTGCTAACCGTACAGCCATTGATGCTTATTTAGTCGAGGGAGAACAACTTTTTGAAACATTGAGGCAGCAAGCAAGGGAAAGTAACTCATTACTTTCTCAAAAACTATACAGTGATCGCACCAGCTAGCTATGAAAATTCCCAATAGCGATCGCGCAATTATTGAGCCATCAAAGTTGACTGACTATCTACTTAATATAGAACACAAGCGAGGAGGTACTAAAGCAAAACTGTTAATTCAATGCGGATATTCTCAAGAAACTTGGCAGCAATTAGAAACGGATATTCGTGATGCTCACCTGTCCACAGATGTTGATGTCGTTAAGGACACAGGGTACGGAACGCGATATGAAATTAGCGCCTATCTTTCGACACCAGTTGGCAGACAACTTCTTGTCAGGACGGTTTGGCAAATAGATAAAGGGACTGATTTTCCCCGTTTGATTACCTTGATTCCCGATTAACAAGTTAACAGAGGACAATATGAACTATCAACTTTATTCAGATGTCATCTTGCTATGCAACCTTCCTGAAGAAGGACTTTATGCCGGCGATATCGGTACGGTTGTAGAACAGCATCACGTTGAAGGACTAGAAACAGGTTATAGCATTGAGTTTTTCGATCTGTTGGGAAACACTGTAGCAGTTGCGACGCTACCTGGAAGTTATTTGCGATCGCCAACCCGTGCAGATAGACCTACAGTTAGACTGGTTAATAGTTTGGCTGCATAAGTAGAGGAAATAGTACAATGGATAAACTAACTGAGTATCCCAAGCTAATTTAATTGAAGTCACCCCTGAATTGCTGTCAAGCCACCCGTTTGATATAATGTTGTTACTAGATTGTAAAATAGCAATCAAAAAAAAGGGATAATTATGACCGTCGAACAAGCCATTTTGGAAAATGTGAAGGTCTTATCGCCAGACCAGCAACAAGAAGTCTTAGCCTTCATCAAATTCTTGCAGTCCGATAAATGGGAACATATCTATAAAGGACGCTTCAAAGAACTGCAACAAGAAATTCGTCTGGGAATGGAGGCGGCCGGACGGGGTGAAGTAATTGATGCTGAAGATATGTTTCGGAGTTTGCGCTTAAAGCTGCAACAACGTCGCACCCAAGCAGATATATGAATCGGATTTGTAGATTTACAGTTCCGGCAAGCCGGGACATAGAAAGCATTATGGACTATATTGCCGATCGCAGCGGTTTCGATGCAGCAGAAAGCTTTCTGGACAGAATTAACGATAAGTGTCAAACTCTCTCGCAGTTTCCGAGTATGGGACGCAATCGGGATGAGTTAATGGAAAATGTACGGAGTTTCCCGATCGATGATTACCTCATTTTCTACAGTCCGATTGAAGCAGGAATTGAAGTTCTGCGGGTTGTTAGCGGCTACAGAGATTTAGAAGATTTATTCTCTGAGTGAACTGTATCGAGTTTCTGATATTATGAAAGCGATCGAAACCACCAGAACAATTGACGGTTGAGGGATACTTTGTATCGATCGACCCCTTGCTATTGTAAGCCACAGCCACGTTCGGATTATTGTTTTAGTACCGGAAGACACTGACATCGATCCGGATGATGACCCCACTGAAACTGTCCTCGAAGGGCTTCAGCAAGGCTTCCATGAGGCAATTACCGGACAAACTCTCCCCTTGTCCCAACTGTGGAATTGATAGAGAATTAGGGCAATCAACAAGCAAAATGATTCAACCCCTACCGAAAATATCCATCAAACCTGGATACCGTCCCCAGTCGGATGATAAAACTCCTGAAGCTGATGCAATTGATTTTTACCTACTGCGGCAACTCACCAATTCCCAACGGTGGCAAATGGGGGCAAAATTAAATCGTTGGGCAAAAACTGTTAGCTTGCGCGGGATGAAAAAAGCTTCTCCCTCAACCTACAAAGAGCGATTTGCTCGATCGATATTAGGTAGCAAGTGGTTGCCAATTTTAACCCCCACCAGTGAGCCCTCTATGTGGACGCAAGACCCCAGCGAAATTGCTAGACTGTTGCACCCAATTTTTGAAACATTAGGTGTCTCTTATTATATTACAGGAGGCGTTGCCGCTTCTGTCTATGGCGACCCGAGAACAACACGCGATTTAGATTTAGTAATTGAATTGCTCCGGGACAATATTTTTCAATTAGTTGAAGCACTAGAAACCGCTGGTTTTTACTGCCCTCCGGGTTCGGTAGAAGATATTCAAGAGGGTAGAGGGATGGTGTTGAGCGTCACTCACATGACTTTAGTATTGAACGCTGATCTTGTGCTGAATTCTAATACTGAATTCGATCGCTCAAAAATGGCAAGACGACGATTAGAAGCGCTTGACGAAGCTGGTGTAGAACAATTTTGGGTTGCTTCTCCTGAAGATATTGTGTTGGCAAAACTGCTCTGGCGGCAACAGTCTCAGTCTCAAAAACAATGGAATGATGTTTTGGGAATTCTGAAAGTCCAATCTGAGAATTTGGAGCGGGGTTACTTAACAGAGTGGGCCCAACAATTGGGGTTGATTGATGATTTGAACCTAGCTTTTACTGAATCAGGGATTTGATGCGATCGCAATTCGCGCAGTGCGATGGGAAAAAAGGTCGAGCGATAGTAGAGAAAATAGTGCAATGGATAAACTAACTGAGTATCCCAAACTAATTAAGCGTATCTTGACCGAGTATATAGAATTGTGTGATCGGGATTCTCAACAAGACATCGAGACATTCTTGATTGCAGACGAACACAACGGTCATTATATCTGGATGAATCTTGGCTGGCAAAAGGGCGATCGCATTATCGGTATCACTGTTTACGTTCGGATTGGCGATCACAAATTCTGGATTGAGGAAGACTGGACAGAAGATGGGATTGCAACGGGTTTGGTGCGCGCTGGAGTTCCCAAGGAAGATATTGTTTTGGCATTTCACGAGCCTGGGATGCGGCAGTACACAGATTTTGCAGTAGCTTCGTAGCACTTCAGGGATGGGAAAATTAAAAAGGTCGATCGCACAGCTATTGATGGTTATTTAGTGAACAAAATTTTTTTTGAAACATTAGTGTACTTACCACCATATTCTCATCTACCTAAACAAGATTGAGCCAATAAAAGTCTTGATTAAAGAATCGAACCCGCCAACAACTGGAACAGTTTGATTGTTTACGTTCTGGTAATTGAAGATGTCTTAGGTCAAGCGTCCTAACTGCCTTAGCGGCTGCGATACTTCCCATCCCCGCAGTAAAAATCTTTTTTCCCCAAACAAAAAGCGCCCCTATTTCTAGGAGCGCTTTTTGTAATCTCAGACTAAAACTTAGCCATTGATAGAAGGAGCAACCAAAGCTACAGGAGTTGTTTCACCAGCAGCCAAATCAAGCGGGAAGTTGTGAGCATTGCGCTCGTGCATTACTTCCATACCCAAGTTAGCGCGGTTGATCACATCAGCCCA
>NZ_JAUBSD010000047.1:0-50432 GCF_036704575.1 Microcoleus sp. K5-D4 | reverse complement strand
TAAATTTGATTAAACCTTCTATTTGTCTTTCTTTTTCATTTTGATTGGCTGACATTTGCTTTCTTCCCTTTCATTTAGGTTCTTCTGGGTTGGTGGTGAAAACTGTATAATTTAGGAACTTTATGCTAGAGGCTAAGCTCATGGATTTCCATCTTGACGGATTACTCAATTTGCCAGACATTACGATTGAAAGATGTATTAAAAATGAGAGAAAAACAATTTTAAAAGTGGGTTTTTTGACGGATTATGCTACTTGTCCTCACTGTCAAAATTCCACAGATGAACTCCATCAGATTCGTCCAATCTTGATTCGAGATTTACCGATTTCAGGTCAGTTAATCGAATTGGAAATTCCTCGTCGCCAATACTACTGTAAAAATTGTCAAAAATATTTCACAGAGCAACTGTGTTTTGTTGATGAAGGTCGGCGCTATACTCAACGATATGAGGAGTATATTTATCACCGTGTTCAGGTGACAACAGTGGAACAGGTAAAACGAGAGGAAGAATTAAGTTGGGATCAGGTTCAAGGAATTTTTAATCATAAGCGTTCACAAGTAAAAAAGCCTCATGGGGAGCGGTTAAACGTCTGAGTATCGATGAAATTAGTATGAGAAAAGGGCATCAAGATTTTGTGACTGTAGTCTCCGACATTGAGCGAGGTCAATTGATTGAAGTGATCGACAGTCATGAACAGCAAGGTATCATGGAAGTCCTGATTCAGCAACCGATTGAGGTTCGTGAGCAGGTGTCAGAAGTGAGTGTAGATATGTGGGGTGGTTTTCCAAAAGTTATCCAAGAAATTTTTCCGAATGCGATTTTGGTGTATGACCGATTTCATGTGATGAAATATGTGAATGAGGAATTGAATAAAATCCGAATACAAAGCAAGATTAAAGGAAAAGGTAGCAGATTTATTGTGAGTAATGAATGGTGTAGATTTAAACGAAGAGGAGCGGCTTAAATTAGCTACAGTTTTAAGTCAATCTAAGCGTCTTAAGCTTGCCTATGAATTGAAGGAAGAATTCCGAGAGATTTTTGAAAGTCATCATAGTGTGGAAGAGGGGAAAGAATCACTGCTTGAATGGATTAAGAAAGCACAACCAATTTACAGTGATACCCTAACCATGCTTCGCAATCATATCGATGGAATTTGTAACTATTTCTTGAACCGAACAACGAGTGGTGTTATGGAGGGAATCAACAATCGTCTCAAACTGATTAAACGTCAAGCCTATGGATTTGTTAATTTTGACAATTTTCGAGATCGACTATTAGCTTGCTTTTCTAATTAGTCTTTCTTATCACCGCTAACCCAGAAGACCCTTCATTTATTATCAAACTTTTCTATTTTACCATAGAAATCCATATTTACATCTCAAATGGAATTGCTATAGCCTGATATGACATTAGAAATTAATTGTTGCCCTAATTGTGGTTCGGAAGAAGTTAGTCGAAACGGTCAAACTCGGCATCATAAACTTTCATTATAAATGCCGAGAATGTGGTCGTCAATTTGTTTTAAATCCGGCATGGAAACCTATTACAAAAGAACAAAAAGAGTTGATGTCACGGATGCTACTTGAACGTATTTCTCAGGCGGGAATTGCTCGGGTACTACAAGTGTCAGAAGATACAGTGCAGCGATACGTTAATAGCCAAGCGGCTGCTGTTAAGAAGCAAGTGGAGGTGACTCCCAAGGAAAAAAAGCGCTTGAGTGTTCAGATGGATGAGTTATGGTCATTCGTTGATAGTAAAGGAAATCAGCAGTGGGTCTGGCTGGCATTGGATGCCCAGACTAGGGAAATTGTTGGTGTACATATTGGAGATCGTAGCGCAGTATCGGCTCAAGCTTTATGGGATTCAATGCCACCAGTGTACCGTCAATGTGCAGTAATTTATACCGACCATTGGAGTGCTTATGATTCTGTATTGCCCAGCAAGCGTCATCGGAGTGTAGATAAAGATAGTGGTTTTACTAGCTATATCGAGCGCTTCAACTGTACTATTGGACAACGAGTGTCTCGACTGGTAAGAAAGAGCTTAGCCTTCTCTAAAAAATTAGAAAATCATATTGCTGCAATTTGGCGGTTTGTGCATCATTACAATGCTAATTTACAACTCTAAACGCCTACTTTCTTTGAATTCAGTTTAATTCTCTTGATCCTTTCCTTCAGGGCACTACCCAGGTCTTAGTAGCCTTGGAATATTGGCGAGAATATCGAACATATTTTCATATTGGGACAAGTTGGGGAGTATCTGAATCAACTATTTGCCGAATTGTAACTGATATAGAATCAACTTTAATGAAAACGGGAAAATTCCGTATTCCGGGGAAAAAGGCATTACTCAAAGACTCTGATTATCCAGAATTCGTGGTGATGGATGTCACAGAAACAGCTATTGAACGACCTAAAAAAAAACAGAAGAGATATTCCTGGGGCAAGAAGAAATGTCATACTCTAAAAACTCAATTGGTAATTAATCAAGAGACAAGAGAAATTATTTGCACTGCTTTTGGACCAGGGCATTGCCACGATTTTAACTTATTTAAAAAAAGTAAAATTTATTTTCATCCCGAAACAAATAGCTTACAAGACAGTGGCTATCAAGGGATAAAGGATTATCACCCTAATAGTTAGATCCCTAGAAAAAAACCAAAAAATGGGAAACTTTCTCGTCTAGAAAAAGACTACAATCGAGTTCTAGCACAGGAGCGAATTATGATTGAACACGTTAATCGGAGTCTCAAAATTTTTAAAATATTGTCGAGTCGTTATCGGAATCGCCGTCGCCGTTATGGTCTGCGTTGTAATTTGTTGTCAGCAATTTACAATTATGAGTTAGCTCTAGGGGGCTAAATTTAAAAATTCTGATTATAACATATATATTTTTTGCAAGAGGTCTAGTGATTTTGTTACCTTGTGTCGAGCTAACTGCGGTCAAAGTGCTTGCTCTCCAGGGCTATTAGCATTAAGCTATTGCATATTTAGGGCTTGCTGAATCAGTGTCAAAAGGTTACACCAAAAGGGTTAAGAGAGGGTACAAGCGAGTTAGGTGCAAGATAAACAGGTAAAATAGCACAAAACCCTTGCATCACCATTTGCGCTTGTGTACAGAAAAGCTGAGCTTGCCCCAAGCCCCCCATCCGAGTTTGAACTGCCCTTCGGAGGAAGGTTGTCAGCAGACAACCGTTGGGTAAAAATGGCCGAACTAATTCCTTGGTCAGAATTTGAATCAGAATATGCTGAAAATTTCCCGACAGAAATGGGCGCACCAGCTAAATCCTTTCGGATGGCATTGGGGGCATTGATCATTAAAGAAAAACTCGGAATTAGCGATCGTCCAAGAGTAGAACAAATTCGCGAAAACCCATATCTACAATACTTTATCGGTCAATCAACCAGAGCGTAATGAACTACCCTTTGACCCATCACTATTAGTTCACTTTCGGCAACGAATCAGTGCGAACTTAATTAATAAAGTGAACGAAGAAGATGGTCAAAAAAATGCGTGAAACCACCTCAGTAAAAAAAAAAAAAAAAAGGATTCGGACGCCAAAAATGAGTTACCCAATCAAGGAAAATTAATCATAGATGCAACCTGTACCCCAGCCGACATTAGCTATCCGACCGACTTAGGACTATTAAATCGAGCCAGAGTTCATACCGAAAAAATCATCGACATTCTCTATAAGTCTCTCAAATTAAAAATCAAGAACAAACCCAGAACCTACCGAAAAATAGCCAGAAAAGACTACTTAGCAGTAGCGAAACACAAACGTCCCACCCGGAACAAAAAAAGACAAGCAATTAAGAAACAACTGCAATATATCAAAAGAAATATAGCTCATAGTGAACAGCTAATCGAGTCAGGTGCTACCCTAGAAAATCTGAATAAAAAGCAATATAAAACCTTGTTAGTGGTAGCTGAAGTTTATAGGCAACAGCTCTGGTTATTTAAAAATAACAAACAGAGCATAGAGGATAGAATAGTAAGTTTAAGCCAACCCCATATCCGTCCCATTATCAGAGGAAAAGCGGGGAAACAGTAGAGGTAATTGCTCAACCCCATTGACAAGAAGACGAGATAGACATTAGATAGAGAAATGGAAAAACTCCCCGACTTAAAGCAACTATCGAACGAGGCAAAAGAAGTCTTGATAGTAGAGCTATGGGAGAAAATCCAAAAACTCACCGCAGCGTTAGCAGCCACAGACCAAGCAAAACTAAGTCCGTCTCCCTAAAAAACTAGCAAAAATTCCAGCACTCCACCCTCCAAAGGATTCAAGCCCAACATTCAGCCATCGAAAATTGAGGGGATAAAAAGACAAAGAAGCCTAGGAAGAGTAGGAGGGGGAAGAGAACTACATCCTCATCCCGACCAAACAATCATCGCCCAACTCAAAAATTGTCCCCAGTGTGGAGAGAAAGTGACCGCTACTGCACAAAAATTACAATCCATCTACGAAAAAATCGAACTACCACCAATTCGTCCCATCATCACCCGCATCGAACGTTATGGCGGTCAGTGTGCCTGCTGTCAAACGAAGTATGTTGCCCCTGTACCATTGGGAATGGAACCAGGTTCACCGTTTGGCAGTTCAATTCAAAGCTTAGTCACATATCTGCGTTACACTCATGCCATCAGCTACGAACGGCTGTCGTCGATATTTGGAGAAGTCTTTGGACTCAAGATATCAGGCTCTCCTGAGTTTGTGGTGATAAACAAACCGCATATCCTTACTCCAAGGGCATCACAGGATCGCGAACAGTTGTGTCTGATACCGTATTCACCATAAACCCAGGAGAGCCGATATCAGAAGGAGCAATCGCCAACGTGCTGGTGCAAGTCAAAACCAGTTTAGATGACCAAGTAACTCAAATACTCCATCAGTTGCGACGGTCTAAATTAATTTGTTCAGATGAAACGAGTGCGAGAGTTAACGGACAGAATCAGTGGGAGTGGGTGTTTCAGAACCAGGATGTTTGCTTACACGTCATTCGCCCCAGCCGAGGAACTGGAGTAATTAACGAAGTTCTCGGAGAACATCGTCCCGATATTTGGGTATCAGACTTATTTAGCGCTCAAAAAAATCATCCAGCACCACAATGGCAAGTCTGTTTGGCTCATCAATTGCGGGATTGCCAATATGCGATTGATGCTGGGGACAGAATTTTTGCCCCAGGGAGGAAGAGGTTATTATTAAGAGCTTTGATCGTCCATCGACGACGATCGAAAATAGACGATACTAGACTGAAACGAGATCGAGAAAATTTACAGGAAAGATTCACCAGGATTTTGAATTTAGTGCCACACAATCCGGATGGTATCCGGTTACGAAAACGATATGGTGGGCTGATTGACAATTTATTTCTATTTCTGGAAGATGCGACAATTCCACCCACGAATAATAGTAGCCAACAGGCGATTCGGATGAGTGTAATATTTCGCCGTGTGACTAATGGCTTCCGTTCGGAATGGGGTCGGGATTTGTTTGCTGCCGTTCGTTCAGTTGTGAATACTGGCAAACGTCAGGGTTTAACTGCTTATCAATCTATTCAACAAGCTCTCTCGATTGATGGCTCCCTTTTTTCCCCTAGTTGAGCAATTACCAGTAGAGTTTGGAGCTAAACTATCAGCGAGTTGCTTTGAAGGATATGTATTTTTAGACCGGATGAGTTGGGATAACTTTAACGAATCGGGAGACTTAAAAGCCCAAATAGAAGCGTATTATGCATTCACAGGATACTATCCAGAATCAGTCCATGCAGATCGCATTTATCGAAATCGAGAAAACCGAGCATGGTGTAAAAAAAGAGGAATTAGAATTAGTGGACCGCCTTTAGGAAGACCTCCAGCTAATGTGAGCAAAGAAACAAAAAAACAAGCCTTAGAAGATGAAAGAATTAGAAATGCGATTGAAGGAAAATTTGGGACTTGCGAAAACGAAGATTCAGCTTGAATCGGGTCATGGCAAAACTTGATAATACTTCTCAAACAGCTATTGCTATTACTTTTTTAGTAATGAACCTTTCTACCCAGGGTAATCGCATCTAATTTGGTATAAATTGTACTTGACAAATGGCAGAAGATGTACGGTACAGAGGCAGGGCTGGGGTAGAGACGCCAGCGGCGACCAACAAGCAGTTAAACTGGGAATGAACTCCCGGCAGGTATCCCTCACTCAGACAGATGAAAAAAGGCTTTGGTAAAGTTGTTCTCAACCCACAGGAGCAACGAGAGGTGAAGATTCTCTCCAAGAGTGTACTCAAGCATTTTCAGGCAATCCAAGACCCCCGTGTGGAGAGAACGCGACACCACAGTTTGGTAGCAATTCTCACGATAGCCATTTTAGCGGTGCTATCGGGGTCAGATGGATTCATCGCCATTGAGACTTACGGGAAAGCCAAGCAATCTTGGTTAGAGAAGTTTTTAGACATCCCCTATGGGATTCCATCCCATGATACTTTTGGGCGGGTACTAGGGTCGATTGAACCCCAGGTGCTACAGGAGAGTTTCTTAGGAATGACAATTTAATAACTTTAGCGTCTGCTAAATAGTCGGAACTGCACGATAATTCCATTTTGGTAGATAGTCATCAAAAATAATTTTCATTGTTTCTTTAAATCCCTTAGCTACTTTTCGACCAGTTTCATAAATTTTATCGCTCACATTTACTACCACAGAAAGCCCGGTTTTAGTATGAGTTTTTGCCATGAGTTTTTTCACTAACTCAATACTGGTAAAAATTACTCCTTGACCATTCGTGACAAGTTAACACTTTGCTACATTTGTCAATCAGTAATAATACTCAAAATAGTGCTGTTTGAAGAGTGGAAAATTCGCGATTTGGGGTCAGCGGGCATCAATATGGCGCTCCGCACGCTCGCACGAGCGCCCAAGTTTCCGTTTTTCACCCCATATTTGAAGAAAATTTGAGCATAATTGCTGATTGACAAATGCTTCCCTAGTTTAACTTGTCAGCAATGCTCCTTGACAGGCTCTGGTTACGTGAGGAAACAAACGATGTTCAATCGGATTATACTTCGATGTATAGGGAGGATAGTGTGCGATCCTAATTTCTATTCCTAGCTCGTCAACTAATTTTTGTAAATCCGATTTAAAGATATGATGATTGGAATTATTACTGCCACCGCCATCGCATTTTATCAAAATTGAATCGGCTTGAGGGTAGATAAATTTTCCGTAATTAACCCACCATAATTTTATCGATTCACAAGCAAATTCACTCGTGTCTTTACTGATTCCCAGGTTTAAATATCCTCGGTTATGTTGCAGATCATAAATTCCATGAGGTACTACTTTTCCGTCAGCCCAACTCCAAAAATCATGGTCAAATGTCGTAATAGCTTCCGTAGTATATAGACTTCCGGCTCGATATAGATTTCCAATAAATTCCTTCTTTTTCGTGTCCATACTAACAATTGGATTTCCCTGTAACTCATACTCTGCCGTAATTCGTGCCAGATTTTCAAATTGTTCATTACGATTCTTTGTTACTCCGGTTGTTTGTTTTTTTTGAGCTTGACGTTTCACATATCCATGTTTTTTTAACAGTTTTTTAACAACTGTTGTACTGACTATTGTTTCCTGAGCCTTCAGACCTTCAACTATTTGTTGCTGGGTAAGATTTGTCCATTTAATTTTTTCCGACATTGGATCTCCGGCTGTGTGGTTTTTTAAGACTTCTAAAAAACGCTCATTTAAATCAGGTATCTCCGACTCCCTAGTTTTTCTTCCTCCTCCACGTCGGCGAATTCTGTGTTGATTTAAAGTAGTGTCTGATTCAGTTTTTAATTCCTTAATTCCCTTGGCTATTGTATTCCTGTCTACTCCCAAAACTCGGGCTATGTAAATAATTCCACCACGACCAAGTTTTACGGCTTCTATCGCTGCATATTTTCTTTGCTCTTTTTCAGATAAAGACTGGTGATGTTTTCGCATTAAATCAGTAATTTCGTCTGAGTAACACATAAATTAAGTTAGTAAGAAATGATTTAAATCAAAAAATCCTGGGCGACATAAGAAGAACCAAGTAGGTATAATATTTGACATCTCTACCGAAACATAAACCTCTTCATATTCACTCATTTATTTATTATACATCGCTGATGTTATTAAATTTTTATTCCTTAGATAAAGTAGACGAGCGGGGAAAACTTGCCCAACACCGTCTGACAGCTATCTCAAATGTCAAATTAGCTCTCGAAAAAATCCGCAAGCTTCGCCACCAGCAACTCAGTCAAGATTTGTCCCAGCGATTGGGTGAGGTGTGGAGTCGAATCGCGATTAAAGACTACCAAGCTAAGCTAGACGAACAATATCACCTGCGTTTAACTAAAAATGTCGGCGGTATAGAAGAACCAGTACGCGGTGCTTCTACAGGTGAAAAACAAGTTTTGAGTCTAGCTTTTATTGGCAGCTTGGTCGATAAAGCTCGCTCAACCTACGACGAAAAAGCTGACCAAAGTAAAGGCATTCTTTTTAAAGGAGGACTCTACCCGCTGGTGATAGATTCAGCCTTCGGTCAACTGGAACCGGAGTATAAAAGAGATGTGGCTCAATGGGTTCCCACCCTCGCACCCCAGGTAATAGTTTTGGTTTCCGAATCCCAATGGAAAAAAGAAGTTGAGGAAGAGTTACACGCCAAAATTGGCTATCAGTGGATTCTTCAATGTTCCACTCCCAAAAATCGCGCTAAAAAGATTACCTTGCGGGGATGCGAACATCCGTATGTAGTGGAGTCTCGCGACGGATTTGAAAGAACAACAATTATTGAGGTTGAACTGTGATGGCAGAAAAATTTATTACCAGACCCGCAAAGTTTGAAAAACTCGTCGATCGCTTAACAGAACAAGGCCCTTTTGAAACCAAGCAAGCAGCAATGACATTTGCAGCAGCAGTTGGCTGGTATTTTGTCCGCAAAAGAGAGCCCAGAGGTAAGGGTAGTCACGAAATTCGCTGGAGTGTGGTTGAAAGTAGTAATGATGACGCATTTATTCATGCCCTAGCTTTAGCTGAATCAGATTCAATTGAGATACTGGGGCGCGATCGCCAAGAAGATGACTACAATCCGATTAAAGTGTTTGAGGAGTATGCAACCGCTGGACTTCAGTACATCCAAGACAAATGTGTTGACGCCCCTGGTGATTTGCTTGACAATCTTTTGAATCTTATCGCTGAGGTAAATACCAGTCCAGTCGCTCCCCCTCCAGGCTTAGAGGGACTAACGCCTGAAGCTCTGGACTTCTTAGCAGGATGAATAATTTAGAGCTTATCCTGTGGGCATGAAAACTACTGTAAATAGAGGGATTTTGCTAAGACAGCACTGGCGGCAATCCTACCTCTTGCGGCTGCACAAACCTGCCGTTAAAACTAATAGCTTTATCCTCAAAAGTCCTCGCTTCCGCCACCGCTTGCCGCAAATGAGCTCGATCCATATCGTCCTGAATTCCCCCCACCAAATATACAATTAACTTCGTCGCTAAATCCTTTCCAGAAACTAGCATTCGCTTTTTGTTCGGATCGTACAAAATCCCGTACCAGGCAGACTCAGGATTGTCCATGTGGCTAAATCCTTCATCCACATCGAATCTGCGGAGTTTGTCGAAAATAGATTTCAGGGAAAGTTTCTTTCTAAATACTAGAATTCCCAAAGCATTAGCTAAAGCAATTTGACCGACTGGACGGAACAAAATATTTCCCTCGCCCGGTGGCTTTTCAAAACTAAATCGGCGCAATTCTGCCGTTTCTTCGCCGCTTTCAATTCTTTGATAGCTGGGTAAAGTTGCTAAATGATCGAACAATTTTTTAAACTCTTCAATTCCCTCTTTCAGTTCTTCATCTTCGGGACGCATGGGAATTAAACCTTTTCGTTCCGGCTTCCAATGGGGGAATTTGTATTCTAAATAGCGTTCGGACATATCTTGCAGCGCTTGCAATGTGGTTAAGACTGTTGATTTTGCTGCGACTGTGGCGCTGTCCCAATTGACGCGGGGGTTTCTGTCATCTTGTTCTTTTAATAAGGGATGGGTGACGGCAATTTTTCGGGCCGCGATCGCAAATCCGTTATCCTCGTTCAATAATGCTAGCTGTCCCTGACTCAGCGTTACCGCCATTAGGTTAACGTGCACAAAGATCGATCGCACGCGCCGTTGTGCTTGCTGTCGCGTTTCGCCCGCTACCGCCGCCGGGATAAACTCAATCCCGATTTTTTCGTGAGCTAATTTATACACTGTTTCGGGGTCGATTTGATACTCTTCTGCTAAATCTTCCAGAGTAATTGCAGCGCCGACAGGTTTTTTATTTTTGTTGTATCTTTGCAGGATTCCGGTTTTAATTAAACTCATTAAACCTTGAACTCCCATCAGCCGATGCTGGCCGTCTAAGGCAAAAATCGAGAGTTCTTTAGAAACATTCAAAAGCCCTAAGTTCTCGTTTTTATCAAAGGATGTAAATTCAGTCGCGGATTTGGTTGCGACGCCATTTTTATCCCATTCCTCGGCTAGAGGATTGTCTACCCACGGGGGACTGACGACTACTAAAACTGCGGGGAATTTGTGCGATTTTCGGGCTGCTAAGTATTGAGTGAGGGCGGCTTGGCGCGACCAATCTAAGGGACGCTGAATAACTTCGTCAATCGTTTCGTCGTCGCGGACGATGTTGTTGGTTTGGAGGTCGAATTTTTGGCGGAAAAGCGGCATTTGTGAGGCGAAACGGACGCGAGAGTCTAACCATTCTAGGGTGACTGAACCGATGTATGCTTCGCTGTTTCCCATCTGGGTTTTTTGGACGAAAATGCGATCGTCCTTTCCTAAATAATTATCTAATAAAAGTGCGATTTCCTGGCGATCGCTATTTTCTTTTTCTAAAATTTTTATAGCGAGGTCATCCGCTGGGTGGGTATTCATCGGCGGTTTTTATATAATTAGGCTATTTTTTAAAAAATATCATGGGTAAAATTTTATGTCAACTCTTGTTTTTTAAAAAGTTTTGTGAAATACTTGAGTTGTCGGGGAACTGTCCCAGGCGGAATACCATATTTATTGCACGATGTCAATAATTTATTTATTTAAACCGCAGATGAACGCAGATAGACGCAGATAAGAGTTATTCATCTGCGGAAGTTGGCGTGTATCTGCGGTTTCACAAAAAAATATGTCTACTCCTTCTTTTGAATACATTTTGCCGGTTATCCGGGGAATTCAAGCGGGCCGCGAATATTACGTGTCGATGTGTCCGGTGCGTTTTTTGCCGAAATTGTTTCCCTTTGAATCTGAAGATTTGCCGCCGTCTATGCGGGCGAAACGCGCGCTTAACAAAGCTAGGATTCCCGAAATTGCTGATTATTTTGTTAAGAATCCTACAAATTATACTTGTGGGGCAATTGCTGCTTCGATTGATGCGGATATTACTTTTGAAGCAGTGGGAAATGAGGCAGAGGAACGGAAAATCGGTCGCTTGCGGGTGCCGATGGATGCTAAGTTTACTATTAATGACGGACAGCATCGGCGCGCGGCTTTTGAGATGGCTTTGAGGGAAAATCCGCAGTTGGGATATGAGACGGTGGCGCTGATTTTGTTTCTCGATATTGGGTTGGAAAAATCGCAGCAGATGTTTGCTGATTTGAATAATTTTCAAGTTCCTTTGGAGGCGTCGCTAAGTGTACTTTACAACCACCGGGACGATCGCGCTTTTGTGGTGAAGGCGGTTGTTAAGCAGGTTGAGGTTTTCCGGTGTTTGACTGAGATGGAGAGGGGGAGTTTGAACGGGCGATCGCACAAATTGTTTACGCTGAGTGCGATCGATCGTGCGATCGTGGCTTTGCTGTCTAATATTCACCGCAGCGAACAGGCAAAACCCTCTGGTTCTCGCACCAAAAAAGAACAGAAAGAGGAAGAACTCGCTCAAAAAATACAACTGGCGGTTAGTTATTGGAATGCGGTTAGCAATTTTATTCCTGATTGGCAATTAGTTCTGCACAAGCAAGTGGCGGCGGGGGAAATGCGCCGGGATTGCGTGCACTGTCACAGTGTTGTGCTTGAGAGTTTGGGGGAAGTTGGGGCGGCTTTGCGATCGGTTTTTCCTGAGAGTTGGGAGGAACGTTTGAGCCTTTTGCAGCAGGTTGATTGGTCGATTTCTAATCCTGATTGGGAGGGTGGGATTTTGTTGAAAGGGGGGATTTCTAAGTCGAGGGCGAGTGTTAGTTGGATGACTAATTATTTGAAAAAGCGGTTGGGTTTGGAAACCGCAGATGCAGCACAGGCGGGACGCCCGGGTCACAATGGATAAAGATTTTGAAAAATCGTGTAAAATTTAAGACTGGATTATATTTAATCATATCAGGAGGGAGCAGTGAGTACGGGGCAGGAGTCAGAATATAAAAATTTAGCTTATTATCGCAATTGTTTTGCAAATCTTAATGTCAACCGTACACAACAACGCGGAGATGCTCTAAATCAGCCAATACTGCTATTGTCTGTAACTGATTTAATTGCACAAGGCTTGATCAAGGAGAACCACATTACCATTTCCGAGGAATTAATTAACACCTTCAACAAAAATTGGTCGGCGCTGACTTCTAATCCTTTAAAGGGTGATTCTTTTCCTCTTCCGTTTTATCACTTAAAAAACAAAGAACCTAGATTTTGGTATCTTAAATTTAGCGAACAATATGAAGGAGGGCGACCTCAAACAATCAATACCTTAAAAAAAGCTGTTGACTGTGCAATAATTGACGATGAACTATTTAGTCTTTTGCAAGATAGGAATGCCCGAAAAGAATTAATAGATGTACTGATATCGGTATGGTTTTCATCTACAAATAAACAAATTGAAGATATTTTAAAGATTAACCAGTCTTTTCAAGATTCAACATTGGATGAATTAGATACTATTGAATCGGTTAATACCGATAGACAACCAAAGGTGTATTTAAAAAAATCTGTGGTTAGAGAGGCTGTTTTTCGTAAATCTATTGTGCATTTGTATGATTACCGATGTGCTTTTTGTCGATTAAAAGTTACTCGTTCACTTAATCAAAGTATTGTAGATGGCGCACATATCAAGCCCTTCTCTGAGTTTTATGATAATAGAGTAGATAATGGACTCTCATTGTGTAAAAATCATCATTGGGCATTCGATCGAGGATGGTTTGCTGTTGACGATCGTTATCAAATTATAGTTGCTAGTGATTTACAAGAGGAATCACCACACCCTAGATTAATGAAAGAGTTTCACGGCGAACTTATTCTTTTGCCGAGTTCCGAGCAATATTATCCGAGAAAAGATGCGCTTCAGTGGCATCGCAAAAATGTGTTTACTTTGAAATTAAAAGGAAGAACGAGAAAATGAATGAACTACAACAGATGTCACTATTTCCGCCCCGCAATATTAGCGATTTAATGGCAGACATAGAAATTTTGAAAAAGGAAATCCAAGAGCTTTATTGTCAAGATGAACTCCCACTTGTAATCGGTTGGAGTGGCGGCAAAGATAGTTCGGCAGTCCTACAGCTTGTTTGGTATGCGATTGCAGAGTTGCCAATTGAGAAACGCCACAAAAAAATTCATGTTTTAACAAATGATACACTGGTAGAAAACCCTATAGTAGCTGCTGGAGTACATAATTCTCTAAAACGCATGAAAGTTGCAGCCCAAGAACAGGGAATGCCAATAGAAACTCATTTAACTTATCCAGCAGTTCAAGATACCTTTTGGGCGTGCTTAATAGGTAAAGGATACCCAGCACCTAGAAACCGATTTAGATGGTGTACGGAACGATTAAAAATACAACCAACCGGTTCTTTTATTCGTGAAATAATTAGAACTAGCGGCGAGGTAATTCTTGTTCTAGGTACTCGCAAGGCTGAAAGTGCTAAACGCGCCGCAAATATGGCTAAACATAGGGAGTGGCGGGTAAGCGAACGCCTTAATGCTAATCCCACTCGCCCTAACTCTTATATTTACCTTCCCATTGAAGACTGGCGAACAGATGAAGTGTGGCTTTACTTGATGCAGTGGGATAATCCTTGGGGAAATAACAATAAAGATTTGCTAACTATGTATCGAGGTGCAACAGCAGACAATGAATGTCCTTTAGTTGTCGATACTTCCACTCCTAGTTGTGGAAATTCTCGCTTTGGCTGTTGGGTTTGTACAATGGTAAGCCAAGATAAATCAATGGAGGCAATGATTCAAAACGATGAGGAAAAAGAATGGATGCAGCCTCTACTCGATATTCGCAACGAATTAGACATTCCAGACGATCACCCAAAAAGAGACTTCCGCCGCATCTACGGTAGAGTAGAACTGTTTGAACGCAACATGGGCGACGACACAACCTCCGTCGAACCCATCCCAGGGCCCTACACCAAATTCTGGCGAGAACACTGGCTGAGACGAGTCCTGGAAGCACAAACCCACGTCCGCAAAACCGCACCCCTAGAAATGCGCGATATCACCTTAATTACCCCAGAAGAACTTAGCGAAATCCGCCGAATTTGGCTTGAAGAAAAGCACGAATTCGACGATTCTTTGCCCCGGATTTACGAAGAAGTCACGGGCGAACCTTTTGAAGATTCCCGTCCCGCCGCCGAAAGAAAACTCCTCGGTAGCGATGAATGGACTGCGATCGAAGAGATTTGCAGCGAGGACAAAATGCACCTCGAATTGATGGCAAAACTCCTGGATACAGAACGCCAATACTACACGAAACCCCGCCGTACAGGCATTTACGCCGATTTGGACAAATGCTTTGAAACCAGTTCGCGATCGAAGGAAGAAGCGATTGGCAACGCCCACTATCAACGCAATTTAAAAAAAGCGGTGGAAGATATTAAAGCAAATCCGACGGAAAACATTCAGCAATTCAAAGATGCGATCGCCCAAACCAACAGTTCCGCCAAAAACGATACCGTTGATATTGCCAAACTTAAAGAAGAACTCGAAAGCAACAGCAATCAAAGCAGACAGCTATCTTGGGCGGATATTAAATTTTCACAGCCCAATTCAGGAGAGGAAAATAGCAAAGATTAGGTCAATAATGTCGATCGGGCGATCGGGCTTTGGGGCATCGGGCTAACCCGAAGATCCGCCGGGGATTGAAATCCCCGTCTCATAGCAAAAGTCGGTTAAAACCGACTGAAGGGCGCAATTCAACGATCGCCGACTTCAGTCCTCTCGATCGCACTTTGGGGCCTTGGGCTAACCCGAAGATCCGCCGGGGATTGAAATCCCCGTCTCATAGCAAAAGTCGGTTAAAACCGACTGAAGAACCAAATCAAACGATCGCCGACTTCAGTCCTCTTTAAGAGGACTTCAGCTATGAGACAGGGATTTCAATCCCTGTCGTACTGGGGGACTCGCCGATCGACCCCGATCGCACTCTCGGATTTGGTCACAAAATGATAAATTAACCTAAAAAATTAGGAGGAAAAATCTTTATGGCAATGTGGCGGCTGTACTATCATTTAGTTTGGGCAACAAAAGAGCGACAGCCTCTCATATCTCCCGCAAAAGAAACCGAACTTTACTCTTATATCATCGGCAAAGCAGACACCCTCAATTGCATCCTTCATGCGATCGGCGGCACAGAAAATCACATCCACTTAATAGTTTCCATTCCTCCGACACAATCGATCGCTGAATTCGTTAAAAATATTAAAGGTAGCAGCAGCCGTTATCTCAATCAAACTTTGCAAAATTCCAATAAATTTTCGTGGCAAGAAGGATACGGAGTATTTTCTTTAGGACAAAAACAACTAGACTCAGCAGTCGCTTATGTGATAAATCAAAAGGAACATCACTTGCAAAAAACCACAAATTCGCATTTAGAACAAATCACGGATCAAGACAATCCACCCACCCGGTGGCACCCGAATTCGGCAGAGAATTAATTGAAAAATATTGGCCGACTCTCCGACTCGCGGGATCTCCAGCTATTGCGTTTACATCCAGACCCGCCGGGGATTGAAATCCCCGTCTCATAGCAAAAGTCGGTTAAAACCGACTGAACAGCGAAATTCAACGATCGCCAACTTCAGTCCTCTTTCAGAGGACTTCAGCTATGAGACAGGGATTTCAATCCCTGTCGGACTGTCGGACTATCGGAATCGCCGATCGACCCCGATCGACCAATCGAGTCGATCGCCCTTACCCAAATATCCGCCGGGGATTGAAATCCCCGTCTCATAGCGAAAGTCGGTTAAAACCGACTAAAAACCGAGATTCAACAGTCACAAACTTGAGTCCTCTTCAGAGGACTTCAGCTATGAGACAGGGATTTCAATCCCTGTCGGACTGTCGGACTCACAGATTAACCCCGGACTGTCGGATACGCCGATCGCACCCACCAACTTTCATCCCATCTCAACAACATCTACAATGCAATTCCTCGAACTCGTCCTCAAAAACTTCGGCCCATATTCCGGCACCCAAACCATCAATCTCCGCCCCGAAAAAGACGGAAATCCCTGCCCAGTCATTTTATTTGGCGGCATGAATGGCGGCGGCAAAACCACCCTCATGGACGCCATTCGCCTCGCCCTCTACGGTGGCCGCGCCCAATGTTCCACCAGAGGCAATTTAAGCTACAGCGACTTTCTCAATCAATGCGTCAACCGCCACACTCCCCCATTAGAAGATACCCGCGTCGAACTAACATTTGAACAAGTCCAAGATGACAAATTAACTCAATTCAAAATAGTTAGATACTGGAAAAAATTAGATATCAAAGACAACTTAAGCATTCTCATATACAGCGATATTGTCAGCGATTGGTGGTCTGACAAAGCGATTACTAACACCTGGGACGAATACATCGAAACCCTTTTACCCGTCGGAATATCCAACCTATTTTTGTTTGACGGCGAACAAGTAAAAGAACTCGCCGAACTCGAAACACCGCCGGAGTTTGTCGTCGGGGCGATTAAATCTCTTTTAGGTTTAGAATTAGCAGAACGCCTCGCCGTCGATTTAGAAATATTAGCCGGTCGCAAGCGGAAAGAAATTGCTGGCAAAAAAGACTTGGCTGCTTTAGAGAAAATCGAACAAACTTTTAAAAAAATTACTGATGACATAGACTCAGCTAAGCAAGAACAAGCCAGCTTTAAAAACGAATTAGATAAAGCTCAAAAAAATCAGCAACAAGCATCAGAAAAGTTTATTTATGAAGGCGGGAAAATTGCCGCCGATCGCAGTCAGCTAGACAGACAGCTAAACGACTACAGAAATCAGGCAGACAAAACCCGTCAAGCCATGATGGAATTGGCATCAAATACGCTACCACTAGCCTTAATTTCGCCCTTGCTAAGTGAAGCAAAAAATCAAGCAGAAACAGAAGCCAGCCAGCAGCAAGCAAAGATTGCCCAAAATGTTATCAAACAAAGAAGCGATCGCCTTCTCAACTACATCGCGGAAATCTCGTTAGATCCCCAACAGCTAGATAAAATTGAAGACTTCATCCGCCAAGAAAACCAAGAACTCGAACAGCAAGCGGGAACAGACACTCCGCCCTGGATGAATGCCGACAACAACAGCATCCAGCAACTAGAAAACCTCCTTAGCTACCAAATCAAAGCCCAGCAAATTCTAGCCCGCGACCAAATAGAAGAAATCAAAAGCATCGAAGCAGAAATCGACTTCACAGACAGACAACTCGCAGCCGCAGCTTCCCCCGAAGCCTACGAAAAACTAGAAGAAGAAGTCAGGAAAGCCCAAAAAGCAGTCGCTATCGCAGCTGCAGCCTTGGAATCAGCCAACCGCCGCGTCGATGAATTAGAGAAAGAATTAGCCAAAAACCAAAAAGAACTAGAAAGCTACAGCAGCGAATTCATCACCATCAGAAACAGCCAACACGTCATCGCTTCGATCGCCAAAGCCCAAGCCACCCTGAAACTCTTTAAAGAAAAACTCACCCTCAAAAAACTCAACAAACTCGAAATAGAAATTACCGACTGTTTCCGCTACCTGTTGCACAAAACCGACCTCGTGCACAGAGTTGCGATCGACACTCAAACATTTAGCCTCTCCATTTACGATCCAGAAGGCAAACCGGTACCCAAACACCGACTTTCAGCCGGGGAAAAACAATTGCTGGCGATCGCCTTTTTGTGGGGATTAGCCCGAGTATCCGGGAGACAATTGCCAGTGGCGATCGACACTCCCTTGGGCCGCCTCGACTCCTCCCACAGAAACAACCTAGTCGAACGCTATTTCCCCTCGGCCAGCCACCAAGTCATCCTGCTTTCTACCGACACGGAAATTAGAAAAGTAGAATATGATAAGCTGCAAGAATTGGAGGCGATCGCCCACAGCTACCTCCTCAAATACGACTCCGCCAAACACCAAACCACTGTCGAAAAAGGTTACTTCTGGGAATGAACCGCAGATGAGGGCAGATGAACACGGATGAACGCAGATTGGATTGGATGGCATGGGATTTTTTGGTATAGTTTTGGATGTGGGATGTTTTTAACCGCAGATGAGGGCAGATGAACACGGATGAACGCAGATTGGAATTGAATGGGATTACGGAAAAAATTATTGGTTGTGCTTTTAAGGTAGGAAATACTTTAGGTTGTGGATTTTTGGAGCAAGTTTATCAGAATTCTTTGGTTTATGAACTTCGCAAAACAGGGATGCTGGTTGAACCTCAGTTTGTCATTTATGTCCATTATGAAGATATAATTGTTGGGAAATTCGTACCAGATGTGTTGGTGGAAAGATCCGTGCTTGTAGAACTCAAAGCTATCAAATCACTGGGGGAAAGAGAAATGGCACAGTGTCTAAATGTCATAAAAGCTACCAAACTAACCGTCTGCTTGCTCATCAACTTCGGCAACCCTAAAGTAGAAATTCAACGAATAGTCAATAATTTCTAAACCGCAGATACAATCTCATGCTATTATCTGCGTTCATCCGTGTTCATCTGCCCTCATCGGCGGTAACAAAATTATCAACCTATGGAACCACCAGTCGATCGCATCCGCCTCTCCCAAACCGGCAAAGACCAACTATCAAAACTGAAACGATCGACCAAAATCGATCAGTGGAATATTCTCTGCAGATGGGGATTTTGCCGATCGCTCGCCGAGCCCAGCATCCCATCGCCAGTACCAATTCCCAGCGACAGCAACGTCGAATTAAGCTGGGATGTCTTCGGCGGCGATATGGCCGATATCTTGATAATGGCCCTCAAGCAGCGGTGTCACCAAGATAATTTAGGCACGGAAAAAGAAACTCTAGCCAAACAATTTCGCCTGCACTTGCACCGAGGGATTGGTTATTTAGCGGGCGATCCGAATATTAAGAAAATCGAAGACTTGGTGGCGATCGCTTTATCGCCTGAAAAATTAAGAAATTAAACGAACCGCGAAGACGCAAAGGACGCGAAGGAAGAAGGGAAGAAAAGGGATGAGTTCACAATTTACTTCAGTAAAAGTGGGAAAAAATGACCTACTGGCCCTTGACCTTCCCCAATATCCAAAGCATATTTGAGAGCAGTAGTCACATAATCCTTAGCCAATGTCACCGCTGTAAATAAATCTTTACCTAATGCTAAATTAGCGGCGATCGCAGCGCTCAAAGTACAACCAGTCCCGTGAGTATTCCCAGTATCAACATTTTCAGTCTTCAACACATCCAACCGCGTACCGTCAAACCAAACATCAATTCCCCGCAAATCCCCCTTCATCCCGCCGCCCTTCACCAAAACAGCTTTCGCGCCCAAACGATAAATCTGCTGCGCCGCCACCCGCATATCATCAACAGAATTAATCTGCAAACCGCTCAAAATCTGAGCCTCAAACCGATTCGGAGTTACAACAGCAGCCAAAGGAATCAAAACATCCCGCAAAAATGCGATCGCCCCCTCATCAATCAATCGATCGCCCGATCGTGAAACCATCACCGGATCGACAACCAAATTCCCTATTCCCAAAACCTCCACCTGTGAAGCCACCGCCGCCATAATTTCCCGATTCAGCAGCATCCCAGTCTTCACAGCATCCACCCCAATATCCCCCACTACCGCCTCAATTTGAGCCGCCACAGCCTCAGCAGACAAAGCATCCACCCGCGTCACCCCCAAAGTATTTTGAGCCGTCACACAAGTCAAAGCACTCGTACCATGCACGCAGTGAAACGCAAAAGTCCGCAAATCCGCCTGAATCCCGGCCCCACCGCCACTATCAGATCCAGCCACAGTCAAAGCCACAGGAATCCTCGATTTAATCATCTTCTTTCAACCGCAGATAAACGCCAACTTTCCCCAGACACATCCCATCTTATCCGCGTTCATCAGCGCTCATCCGCCCTCATCTGCGGTTAAAATTGCCAAACAAAATTAGCTATGATTAAACCAATTGTAAAGAATTATTGCAAACAACAGTGAAAATCACCCGAATCGACCTCAACTCTTGGATCTTCCACATCGCAGGCCAAACCATCCTCGTCGATCCCTGGCTGGTCGATCCGCTGGTATTTTACGGTCAACCCTGGCTGTTCACCGCCTACCACAACACGCCCGTCGCCTTCACTCCCAGCACCTTACCGCCGATCGACCTCATCCTAATTTCCCAAGGATTAGACGACCACTGTCACAGACCAACACTCGAAAAGCTTGATCGCACAATTCCCGCGATCGCCTCACCCACCGCCGCCAAAGTCCTCAGCAGTTTAGGCTACACCCATATCACATCTTTAGCAAATTGGCAAGAATTTAATTATCAAGAAAAGTTACAAATTACTGCCGTACCCGGAGCCGAAATCCAGCCCGGACAGGAAGAAAACGGCTACTTGCTCAAAGATTTAAGCAGCGGCGAGACACTTTATTACGAACCGCACTTACCGCCATTAGACAAAGTTAAACAAAAAATAGACACAGTAGACGTAGCCATCGCCCCAGTCATCGGTCAAATCTTCCCATTCCTCGGACAAGTCATCATCGGCCCTTCGGAAGCCCTCAGCCTCGCCCAAACACTCAAACCTCGGTTTTTCCTGCCTACAGCGGCGGGAGACATCCGAGCCACAGGCATTTTACCAATGTTAGTGCGATCGGTTGGCAGCATCCCCGAATTTCGCGATTTGCTAGCAAAATCGGGACTTTCCACCCAACTCCTCGAACCAGAACCAGGCCAAACCCTAGAAATTTGAGATTTTAGATTTGAGATTTTAGATTTAATCCGCCATCCAAAATCCCAAATCCAAATTTATCTAGGCGGGCGACGGTTACGCAAAAACTCAGGAATATCCAATCCCAAATCCTGTGGCGGTTTCGCTTTCGGATCGGGCGTCTGTTGAGCAGGAGTCGTCGGCACAGTGGCAGCCCGCCAAGGAGCATTAACATTTTGCGTCCGCCCCGGAGTCGGAGGCGACGGAATTTCTCCCGAAAAACCAGTAGCGATCACAGTAATCTTAATTTCGCCCTGAAGCCGCTCGTCAATCACCGCTCCAAAAATAATATTGGCATTCGGATCGACAACCTCGTAAATCGTCTCAGCCGCCGCATTCACCTCGTGCAGCGTCATGTCTGTACCGCCAGTGATGTTAAACACCACACCTCTAGCGCCCTCAATAGACGAAGCTTCCAGCAGAGGCGAAGAAATAGCCTGCATCGCAGCCTCCCTAGCCCGTGACTTGCCAGAACCCACGCCGATGCCCATCAAAGCCGAACCAGCATCAGCCATTACTGCCCGCACGTCAGCAAAGTCAACATTCACCAAACCGGGAATAGTAATAATGTCAGAAATACCCTGAACCCCTTGGCGCAGGATATCGTCAGCAACTCGAAAAGCCTCTTGCACCGGCATTTGTTCCGAAATCACAGACAGCAGCTTGTCGTTAGGAATCACGATCAGCGTATCCACCCGGGTTTGCAAAGCCGCGATCCCTTCCTCAGCTTGGCTGGTGCGCCGCCGTCCCTCAAACGTAAAAGGCCGCGTCACTATGCCCACAGTCAAAGCGCCCATTTCCTTAGCGACCTCAGCCACGATCGGAGCCGCGCCCGTGCCCGTACCGCCGCCCATGCCGGCCGTGATAAACACCAAATCCGCGTGATTCAAAGCATTAGCAACCTCGTCGCGAGATTCCTCCGCAGCCTTTTGACCGATCGCCGGATTGCCCCCCGCGCCCAAACCGCGCGTCAACTTCTGTCCGACTTGCAAGCGTTTCGGAGCATTTGAGAGAACCAGAGCTTGGGAATCTGTATTCACGCACCAAAACTCGACACCAGAAACCTCGCTGGCAATCATCCGGTTAACGGCGTTGCCCCCACCGCCGCCGACGCCAATTACTTTGATTTTGGCAGCACTGCTGGGCATTATGTCTTTGGGATTGACCATAGGATCGATATCAATACTATCTACATTTACATAACCAGACTTGCGTCTAAAGGGATTGGCGGAATCTGCAGCCACCGGAAAATTTTTTACTTCTTCCGAAGGGGGACTGTCTTGGTCAGACCCCTGTCTATTATTAAGCTTCATTAGAGTCGGGGATAGTAGATTACAGCTTTTTAACTAAACGCCAATTCACAATCAACTATAGGCTAAGTTGCGCGAAAAACTAACACTGGTCGATGCTTAATGTTAGCAATCTCGGATTTGGCCGACCTCGCTAGCCTAGACCTCGCTTGACCCCATCCAGGTACTTGACCGGATTAAGGCAGTTGTAAGCAAGGCAGAAGGAAAAAAAATGGATACTAGCCTCAGAGTCATCGGGATGGAAAGAAAAATCAGATTTTTTTTCCCGACTCGATATCAAAAAACAGTCCTTATTTCCAGCGCTGCGTATTGATCCTGATGGCTAAAAATTCTGCCGTCCGATCGATACCTTCTACCTTTTGTTGACAGAGGATCAATTTCGGGCGCGAGTGGGTGCCGGAGTTGAACTCTCCAAACTGCCGGGTAGTTCTGGCAAATGGACGATCGGCGAAGCAGGATTTTTCAAGTCAATGTAGGCTATTTTGCTTGAATCTATCTGTTTTGGCAATTGTCGCATTCGGTCTAAAACCTTAAGTTGCTCCGCAGTCTTGGAACTGTACGGCCCTAAGTGTACGGTACCGATCTCTGTTTTCAAGATCAAGTTGTTCGGGTTTTGCCAATTAATCTCAAACACTTTCACCGTCAAGCCGCTGAGTCCTTGGTAAAACTTCGGCCAATAGGCGCGATACTGTTCCAAAGGCCCGATGACTTTTAAAGTGGGCAAAGAACGCTGAGGCTGCGTTCCCGGAATGCTGCCGGGCCCGATCGAACTATTCTGCGATCGTACAGCAGTATAACTATCCGACGGCATCCAACCTCCGCGAGCGTCCAGCCACCCCACTTTTTCCTTGTCACTGTTCGATTTCAACACCGCATTCGGCTGCGCCACCGCCACCGGCAGGCGTTCTGCCACTTCTACAGTCAAACTCGGCGGAAACAAGTTGCGAGTCACCTTCGCTTTGGCGATCGGCCCCGTGGACTCCAGCTTTTCGGCCAGGGCCTGCGGTTGAATCCCCCACAGCGACTGCGGGTAAGACAGCGGAACCAAAGACCGCACCGCCTTGTCTGACAGCCACTGATTGCCCTCCACCTTCACTTGTTCCGATCGGGCAATTAACCAAGCCGGCTGAGCAATCCACCACAGCAAACCTCCCGCCATTGCGCTCGCTGCCAGCATTTGCCACACAACAGCCGCCAATCGAGCGCGCCTCTGCTGCCGCAACTTTTGGCGCCTGCGCCCTAACTCTGTTTGAGAAACCGCTCCAAAACTAGCCATCTACGTCTTGACAATATAGTAATTAAGGATTAGCACAAATTCAAAACTGTTTAATCTCTCTCTTGAACCCTGTTTTCCCCTACCATTTAACCAGATTCCCGCAAATTTACCCAGACTCCTGCCAATATCAGTAATATCACTGAGTCCCATAAGTAATAAAAAATTATTAATTAAAAATTACCCAATTCCAGCGCCGGGAAAACCCCTTACCAGATCAAGGTTCTTTGGGTATTTAGGGCATTACCCCACAGTGCAAAAGGTTACAAATCAAACTAAACTCAACTAAAGAAAGTTTAGACTTTCGATTAACTTTTTTAACTTTTATTCGGCTTCCATTGTGATCGCACTCGAATTAGACAGATTCTATAAAGCCTGCAACCCGAGCAAGACCCTTGTTGCGGGAGACCCAGGAGATTATCAATACTACATTGATTTTGGTTCCGTGCGTGGGGGCAAAATCATTGAATCTTTACAGCGAACCATTACCCGCATCTCCCCCAACGAGCCAACGTGTCAGCTATTTACAGGACATATTGGGTGTGGCAAATCTACGGAATTGTTTCGACTAAAAGCTGAGTTAGAGCAAGAGGGTTTTTGCGTCGTCTACTTCGAGTCTTCCCAAGACTTAGACATGGGTGATGTAGACATCAGCGATATTTTGCTGAGCATTGCGCGCCAAGTCAGCGAAACTATGGAATCCGCTAAAATCAAACTCAGACCGAGCTATTTTACCAATCTGTTTGCAGAAGTGGCAGAATTTTTGCAGACTCCCATAGATTTGTCAGCGGAAGCCGAGTTATCTGTAGGCATTGCGAGAGTTACTGCTAAAACTAAAGACTCTCCCAAACTGCGATCGCAACTCAGGCAATATCTCGAACCCCGCACCAACAGCATCTTGCAGTCCATCAACGAAGAACTCCTCAACAGAGCTAACGCCGAACTCAAGCAGCAAGGGAAAAAAGGACTCGCAGTCATCGTTGACAACCTCGATCGCCTCGACGCCTCCCTCAAACCCAGCGGACGCACCCAGCCAGAATATCTGTTTTTAGACCGCGGCGAACAGTTGAAAAAACTTAATTGCCATGTTGTCTACACGATTCCCCTGACTTTGATTTTTTCCAACGACTTCGGCCGCCTCGCCAGTCGATTTGGAGTCAAGCCCAAGGTGATGCCGATGGTACCGGTGCAAATGCGATCGGGCGAAGACCACATTGAAGGAATGGCACTCCTCCGGCAGCTAGTATTAGCTAGAGCTTTCCCGAAAGTTGCTCCCGATCAACGCATTGATTTGATTTCCCAGGTGTTTGACTCTCCCGAAACTTTAGATCGGCTTTGTCGGATTAGTGGCGGTCACGTTCGCAATCTACTGATGCTTTTATATAGCTGTTTGCAGCACGAAGACCCTCCCTTTTCTCGCGAATGCCTCGAAAGCGTCATTCAAGAATATCGCGATGACCTTTTGGGAGCCATCAATGACCTGGAATGGGAATTGCTGTTTCAAGTTGTCAAGCGACAAAGTGTAACCGGCGAAGAAGAATCTCAAATCTTGTTGCGAAGTATGTTTGTCTTTGAATACCGCGATCAAGAAGGTCGTTGGTTTGGGATTAATCCAGCCCTAGCAGAAACCAGAAAATATAAGGAGTGGCTGCAGCGCACTGAAGCAAAATAGTTGGGATTTTTGAGATGGCTTCGTGACTCCAAAAACCCTTAACCACGAGGGAATTAGAAAGTATTTAACTGAAAATTCATCGCTCACAACTCCGAAATCTTACAATCCAATACAGAAATCAGTCAGCGGTTTTTGCCACTGGCTGATTTCTGTTGAATGCTTGCTATAGGTGGTGAATGTTATTATCGTGTAAAACTTTGCCGCCACTAAGGACTTTACCCACTCTCAACTCTCATATCTGCAATGTCAGACCCCCTATGTCTGTTTTTATCTGTTGCTCTTAATTTAAACTAATTCCATCCCGGAAGACATTTTTTTGACTGTTGTGCTAAATGCCTGCTACAGATATATCGGAGTTGTTTCCTAATAGCTAGTCGTCGGTATGATCGTGAACTTAGCATTTGGCTATTTATGATCGGTAGTCCTTTATATATAGCTGAATCAAAAAATCTAAGATAACATTAAAATTTTATTGGGAAGTCTAGCATTCTCTAAGATTCAGAGGTATGATATCTTTACATTGGATCTAATAACTATGTAAGTATTGATAGGACAAGTACGGAAAACTACGTATTTATACAGAGATAAAGCGTCAGACAGAGACGGGGATGTCTAAGTAGAGACGCTTTCAGTCACGATTGGCGAGCGTTAGGTAATTGATTAATGAAAAAGAGGTGCACGCATGACCGATCTAATTAAGGTACAAGAAACTGCCAACTACAACGAGCGATCGCTCAAAACTCTGGTCAGGTCAATCACAATGTCTCAACACCAATTCTCGCTAATTTTGGTGCGCTGCAACTACGAGCAGTTGCGGCAACAAATAGCGCAGCGGCTGCGAGAAGTGTCCCCAGTTCCAATTCAAGATATCGTCCTGCCACCTTCAGTCAAAACCCTTTACACTACTCTGCAGGCAAGCACTTTCCAGGAGGGGTACTCGCCTGTCGGTGCCGCCTCGGCTTTGATGGTATTCGGTTTAGAAACAGTAGTAGCGATCGACGAAGTGATGGCTTCTACCAATCAAGTGCGAGACGAATTTCGCAAAAATTTTTCCTGCCCAGTGATTTTGTGGGTAACAGATGACATCGTGACCAAAATGATTCGTCTGGCCCCGGATTTCAAAAGTTGGGCCGCCGCCACAATTAAATTTGAAATGGGCGTTGACGAATTAATTAATTTCCTCGCTAGGCGGGCCAATACTATATTTAAAATAGGCGAACTCAATCAAGAACTCACCAGCAGCAACGTCAGCACCATCGCTAATTGTGAGACCTGCGAAACCCAGTGCGAAAAACCCGGTCTGGAGCGCGAAATGAGCCCAGGAGAACGCTTTCTAACTTTTAACTCAGGGCCCCAAAACAGACGACCATCAGAAGTCCACTCGTATTCGCCATTGAGTCCGGGCAATACCTTCGATTTGGCGATCGGCTCTTTGCCACGCCGAGAACTAGAATTAGCTTTAAGAGATTTACAAAATCGCGGTGAAGAATTAGAACCCGCCCTCAAAGCCAGCCTGCAATTCGTTCTCGGTCGAGATTACTATGTTAGCGACCAAACCGAAACTGCCTTAATTCACTACCAAGAAAGTTTAGTATTTTGGCAGCAGAAAACGGGCAACTGGGAACTGGCAAACTTGGAACATTCCGAAAACCCAGAAACCTTCTCCTCCTTGTCGAATCCTGTCCCCAAAATTTTATTTTTAGAGAGAGAAGGCATAGTGCTGTTTCACATAGCCCTGTGTCACCGGTTGCAAGCAGCCAGAAACCCGGTAGCCAACCGCCACCACTGGGAACAAGCTTGGATTAGCCTGGAACAATCTAGAAACGCTTTCTCCCTTGCTTCACGCCCGGAATTGGTCGCTGAGGTGACAGCACACCTCGGAGAAGTGCTGCAGCGCCTGAAAGCTTGGGGAGAGTTGCAAGCATTAGCGGAAAATTCTTTGCAGTTGCACTTCACTTACGGTACTCCCAGCCAACTAGCTCAAGATTACGGCTTTTTGGCTGAAGTTGCCCTGCAAGAGTCGAGGTGGAGTCAAGCCCGCCAGCTAGCGGAGTTGGCTTTGGCGATTTTGGATCAAACGCCTAATGATTTGAGATTGCTGATTGAAGATTTGAGATTGGGGTTTGAGGGAAATTATCCAGAAATTGTGGGTTCTAACGAGTTAAGTAACGAACCCAAATCTAAAATCCAACATCCTAAATCCGACAGGAGTTCGTATCTTTTACTTTTAGCCCGAAGTTTGCGGCAGCTAGGCCAGTGGGAAGCGGCGGTTCATTCTTTGGAGTTGGCTCAATCTCAAAGCGAGCCGAAGTACGACCCCCGACTTTACATCGATATTTTGACGGAATTGCAAGCGGTTTATTTCGAGCAGGGAGAGTACCTTAAAGCGTTTCGGATTAAAAAAACCCAGCGGTCGATCGAATATCAATACGGATTTAGAGCTTTTATCGGAGCCAGCCAATTGCAGCAGCAGCGCCAAGCGGTCAATCCTTCAGGTCCCTCAGCTCAAAACCAAGCTGCCATCGCAGCGTCCATGACAGCTTACTCGCGCCAAACAGATATCAATAGCTTGCTAGAAAGAATTAGCAGGGACGACCATAAATTAACTATTATTCACGGGCCCAGCGGAGTCGGGAAAAGTTCTCTAGTCAATGCCGGCTTAGTACCAGCTTTGAAAAATATTACTCCGGGTGCGCGGGATACATTGCCCGTAGTAGTCAAAGTTTACACCGACTGGCTGGTGGAGTTAGAAAATGCTTTGAACAGCGCACTGTACGACAAACAAGCCGAAGAGGAAAGTAAATTAATCTCGAAAGGACTACAGGAAATCAACAAAAGAAGTTGCTCGGTTATTCCTGCTCGCAGCTCGGAAGTCTCTTCTTTTATTATAGATAAGTTGCGCGAAAATGCCACAAATAATTTATTGACAGTGCTGATTTTCGATCAATTTGAAGAGTTTTTCTTTGTTTCGACTTCAGTGGCACAAAGACAACTTTTTTATAATTTTTTACGCTTGTTTTTGAATTTGCCTTATGTCAAGATAATTCTGTGCTTGCGCGAAGATTATTTGCACTACTTACTAGATTGCGATCGCTTCCCAAATCTTGACGCTATTAACAATAATATTCTCGACAAAAGTATCCGCTACCAACTGCGGAGTTTTTCTATCAAAGACGCGCGGGCTGTCATCGGACACTTAACAGAACGGGCGGAATTTTATTTAGAGCCGGCACTGATCGATGCCTTCGTTGAAGATTTAGCAGACGAACTGCAAGAAGTGCGACCAATCGAATTGCAGGTAGTAGGAGCGCAACTGCAAGAAGAAGGTATTACAAGTCTAGCACAATACCAGCAATTGGGGGACAATCCCAAAGCGGAATTAGTGAAAAGATCGCTCGAAGGAGTCATCTCTGACTGTGGTCTGGTTAACGAAGATGCAGCGTGGAAAATCTTGTTTTCCCTGACAGATGAAAGAGGCGTTCGCCTGATAAAAACCAAACACGAACTCTCGTTAGTGACAGGCCAACAGCCAGCAGATGCCCGCGAAACCGAATTATCGGCGATCGGCAGAAACCGAATTTCCCTACCGCGACAGTTCGCAAAAGACCCAGAAATCCGACCAAACAAAACCGACAACCTAGACTTAATTTTAGACATTTTAGTTGGTCACGGTTTGCTATTTCTGCTACGGGAAGCGCCCGAAGACCGCTATCAATTGGTACACGACTATTTAGTGCGACCAATCCGCCAAAGATTCGGCTTAGAAGCCCGACTGCATAAAGCAGAAGCAGATAAAAAAATGAGTCAAGCACAGCTCTATCGAGCCAATACTTTTCTCAAACAACTGCTGGGAGTAGCAGTAATCGGCGTTATGCTGCTAACCAGTTCCACCATCGCCGCCGTAAACTTTTGGTGGCGGGCTGTGGGTCAAAAACAGCTAGCTGTCGCTCAAACTCAGCGAGCAGAAATCAGTACCCTGACAGCCGCTTCTGAAGCACTTTATTTCTCAAACAACAAATTTGACGCCATGATGGAAAGTTTGAGAGCTGGTAAAAAGTGGAAACAGATCGAACACTCCCAACAAATGTATACTCTCAAAGACACCGAAATTCTGATTTCTGCTGCCCTCCAGCAGGCAGTTTATGGAGTCAAAGAACGCAACCGCTTGGAAGGACACGGCGATGTAGTTTGGGGTCTTAGCTTCAGTCCAGACGGGGAAACAATAGCTTCTTCCAGTGTAGATAAAACAGTCAAACTTTGGCGGCGCGACGGCAGTTTGCTGGCCACTTTCAAAGACCACACTAACAGTGTCTCCTGTGTCGCGTTCAGTCCCGACAACAAAACTATAGCCTCGGCAAGTTTAGATAAAACTGTCAAAATTTGGCAAACTGACGGCAGTTTGCTGGCCACTTTCAAAGGGCATACTAATAGCGTTACCAGCGTTGCTTTTAGTTCAGACGGTCAAACGATCGCCAGCGGATCTACAGATAAAACTATCAAACTTTGGAAAACCGACGGCACGCTGCTGCGAACGATCGAACAATTTGCTCCCGTAAATTGGCTAAGCTTCAGCCGCGACGGCAAAATAATCGCTGTGGCGAGCGATGACGGTACTGTGAAACTGTGGAGTTCTGACGGCAGGTTAATCGCTAATTTATGGCACAGCGAAAACAAACAACCCTCGAAAATTTACACCGTCAGTTTCTCCCCCGATGGTGAAACGATCGCCAGTGCAGGTGAAGATAAAACGGTGAAAATCTGGAGCATCGCTGCACTCAAACACCCACCAACAGAAAATTCAACACAAGCAAAAAAAGGTGAACTGCTAACAACTTTGCGCGGACACAGCAAGTGGGTATTTGGTGTCAGTTTCTCCCCCGACGGTCAAACACTTGCTTCTGGAAGTGCAGACGGGACTGTCAAACTCTGGAGTCTTGCTGGTGTTGGCGACAAACGCCCAACCGATGCTAGCAACATTAAACCAGAGAGTCGCTTACTGAGAACTTTTGAGGGACACGCCGATCGAGTTACTCAGGTGAGTTTTAGCCCGGAAGGCAAAACCTTGGCTTCGGCGAGTTTTGACAAAACTGTCAGGCTGTGGCGACTCGATGACGTGCCGCTCAAAACCCTCGACGGACACCAAAACCGGGTGCAAAGCGTTACTTTCAGCCCCAACGGCCAAAGGCTGGCTTCTGCTTCTACGGACAACACTATCAAACTCTGGAGCCGCACGGGAGTTTTGCTGGAAACCTTGGAAGGACACACTCAGAGAGTCGCCAGCGTCAGTTTCAGCCCCGACGGTCAGCTACTTGCTTCTGGGAGTTACGACAAAACGGTGAAAGTCTGGAGTTTGACAGAAGATGGCATGAATAATATTCTCCCTTGTCCTTCGGCTCCGCTATTCCCGTGTTCGCCTTCTGTGCTGTTCACTCTCGACGGCCACGCCGACAGCGTGATGAGCGTGAGTTTTAGCCCCGATAGCGAGGTTCTGGCTTCGGCGAGCAAGGATAAGACTGTGAAACTCTGGACTAGAAACGGCAGGCTGATTAAAACTTTAACAGGACACACAGGCTGGGTGACTGGGGTGACTTTCAGTCCCGACGGCTCGATGCTGGCTTCTGCCAGCGATGATGGTACTCTCAAACTCTGGAATCGGGACGGTCGTTTGCTGAGAACTTTTGAAGGAGCTCACAACAGTTTTGTGTTGGGGGTTGCTTTTAGCCCTGATGGCAAAATGCTGGCTTCGGCTGGTTACGACAATTCGGTGAAATTGTGGAAGGTAGACGGGACTTTGGTGGCGACGCTGCTGAAGGGTTCTAGCGACAGCGTGACTAGCGTGGGTTTTAGCCCGGATGGTTTGTTGGTTGCTTCGGGCAGTTATGACCATAAGGTGAAGCTTTGGAGTCGCAGCGGGACTTTGCTGAAAACTTTGACGGGTCACAAGGATAGCGTGATGAGCGTGAGTTTTAGCCCGGATGGGAAGGTTCTGGCTTCTGCGGGCCGGGATAATCGGGTGATTTTGTGGAATTTGGATCTTGACGATTTGCTGGTGAGGGGCTGTGACTGGGTGGGAGATTATCTGAGAACTAATCCTAATGTGAGCGATCGCGATCGGCGTCTCTGTGACGGGGTTGGGGCAAAATCTCAATTTTAGTCATTTCACTGTTGACGGTTGACTGTTCAAAACTTTCCTTGCCCGAAATCTTCCCCTTGCTCTCGGCTTCCTGTAAAGTAAATAATTGTAAAGAAATATGAGTTTTCTCTTATCCTCTGGTTAAGACCGCCAGCTAGCATTCACAATTAAGACCCGGATTATAAGTTCCTATGTCACAGCTTTTCCCGCGAAAATTTCTAGCCTCTGTTGCCGCATTTTTTCTGGCTTTGTCCGTGTGGACGATCGCACCTGCGGCCCACGCTTTCAATAATCCCGATTTGTTGCCGTCAACTCAGACGCCGATCATTGACTTAGCTAAAGCCCTTACGGATATTGAAGAACAAAATTTGGCAAAAAATTTAAAGGCTTTTGAAGCTGAAACCGGCTGGAAACTGCGAGTGCTGACTCAGTACGATCGCACGCCCGGTTTGGCGGTCAAAAGTTATTGGGGGCTAGATAACAAGAGTGTGTTGTTAGTTGCTGACCCCCGAGGAGGCAATTTGCTCAATTTTAATGTGGGCGACTCGCTGTATCCGCTGCTGCCGCGCACTTTTTGGGTGGAACTGCAAACCCGTTACGGTAATCAATTTTTTGTGCGGGACAATGGGGAAGATCGAGCGATTATTGAATCTTTGGAGTCGATAGAAGGCTGTTTGCGTCAGGGCGGATGCCGCGTGGTTCCCGGTTTGCCGAGGGAACAGTGGGTTCTGACGTTAATTACTTCGGTGCTTGGTGGCGTCATCTGTGGGTTTGCTGCTCAGCCTCGGAAGCCTGGACAGGTTGTGGCTTGGCAGTGGGCGCTGATTTTTTCGCCGCTGTGGGGCATTCTGTTTTTTGCTTTCGGACTTGGGCCGGTGGTGACTCGGACTTCTGACTGGTTGCCTGTGGTTCGGAATGTGGCCGGTTTTGCGATCGGAGCTTTGGTGGCATTCCTGACTCCGGTGTTGGGCAAATCTTCTTCGTCGTCGGAAACTTAGTTGTCAGTTGGCAGTTGGCAGATTTTACTCAACAGTCAACGAATGACTAAAAGCTGGTAAGCTGATACCTGACAACTCACAGGCGACAGCTATCCAACAAATGGAATGGCACGTAAGCGATGCCCAGAGTCTGGGATTAATCGATAACGAAATTGGCGACCACGGTTTTTCAGCGGCGGAGTACGAAATAGTCCGCCGCGTGATTTATGCGACTGCTGATTTTGAGTACAAGTCTTTAATTAGTTTTTCCGATCAGGCTTTGCAGGCTGGGGCGGCAGCTTTGGCTGCTCGGACTACGATCGTGGTAGATGTGCCGATGGTGCAGGTGGGCATTACGCCTCTGATCCAAAGTACCTTTGCGAATCCGGTTTACTGTTCGATGGAGGCTTTGACACGCCCCCAAAAGGAAAGGACGCGGGCGGCTTGGGGGATTGAAACTTTGGCAAGACGCTATCCTGAAGGGATTTTTGTGGTGGGCCAGGCTCAAACTGCTTTGTCGGCGATCGTAGATTTGATTGAATCTGAGGAAATTCGGCCGGCTTTAGTGATTGGGACGCCTTCTGGGTTTGTAGGGGTGGACGTGGCTAAGTCGCGGCTGCACGATTCGATGATTCCTCACATTCGGATTGAGGGCCGCAAGGGTTCTGCGGTGGTGGCTGTGGCTATTGTTAACGGGCTGGTGGATTTGGCTTGGCAAGCTTACGGCCAAGAGGGGAACAGTTGAGCGATAAGTCAGCAGTCATTAGTCATTAGTTATTAGTCGTTCTGGATTATTTGGAGCAGTGTTGCGGTTAATTAACCAACTTTCAAACGATCGTTGACTTTCACTGCTGCGTCGGCCCGCTAGCAAACCTTCAACTCCAATATGTTCGTCTAAATCAACCCATTCAATGGCATAACCATCTCCAAGTAGCTGCCAATTATGTCTTTCCTCCGGGGAACCGTGCAACAAACGGGGATACCAAGCTAAGGGAACACTCAAACTGCGACCATCAACTAAGTCCACAATTACTTTTTCATCTGTCACCGTGACTTTAATTACGAGGGGTTCTGTTTCAAGTACCAAAGTAGTCATGCCAAGCCTCCAACAATATTTGTTCATATTCCTCTACAAGACGAGCAATCTGGTTTAATTCATGCTCTTTGAAGCCTCGATTTTTTTCTAGAGATACAGGATTCATCCAAAATTTGGCAAGTTGCCGATCGCGCTTAACATGAATTTGGGCGGGTTCGCCTCGATCGGAACTAAAAAAGATTAAACTGTAGGGGCTAACCTGAAAAACAGTAGGCATTAGCCGCTATCTTGTGAATTTTGTCCTAAGTTTAACTTGCGATCGCTCTTAAATTTGTCGCTACTATCAATATTAATAATCAGCGGGCGATCGCCTTTTTACATCTCTGCTTTGATTAGTGCGATCGCGGTCTTTTTTTCTGCCTTTTTTAATCTGTTGGCTCACCTCGACAAACAAATCTCTGCGTAAATAAGGATAGTCGCTCACCCACACGTCACGGCTGGGAATATAAATATCTGAAACTTTGGCAATTCTGCCTAAATCTTCTTGATTTGACATAATTAACATTAAAGCAGCTTGCCCGGGGGCAATTCCTTGGTGATCTTTCCGCAATGGAGCTCGAAGTGTAGTAGTAAATCCGGTTTTGTCCCCGACTTCTAAATTAATTCGCGGTTCTAGGTTGTCAACTATTACGAGTTGTCCTTTTTGATTGACTGTTTCTTCTTGACTGGTGACTTCATCTGTAATATATATATCCAAAACTCGTCCTTGCCAAAAACCGCAGTATTGATATTTGCGGCATTCTGCATTCCGCAAACTCGCCCACAAAATCGGCCCCCACAGCCAGTACAAACCAGCTATCAATCCGGTGATTAAAACTAGCGGCCCGACATCGGAACCGGCGAAGTTGTAAACTATCAGGAGGAAAACTACGGTGACGGCAGAGATTAACATTCGCCTCAAAAAATCGGGCGGTTTTCCCCAGATATATTTGTATTGCGCTCCCGTGGCGACGGCGGGAATTAGTTCTTGAAAGGTTTCGCGGGTTAAGGGAATTAGCATAGGAAGTTCGGCAACGAGCAATGTACGGGATGCAACGGCTGTCTGTTCGGAAGCGGATTATATTAAGGGATTTAACAGATTTAACGGATTGATGTTGAAGTCACAAATCAGAAGTTAGAAGTCAAAAGTTATAAGTTAGATTAATTCCACATTACTAATGACTAATGACTAATGACTAATGATTCATGGCTACAAGATTTTTTCCAGGCCGTAAACGAGCGATCGCAATTCAAGGACTTTGCGTATAGACAGCAAGACTCCTGGCATATAACAAGCGCGATCGCTCGTATCGTGTCGTAAAGTATAAACTTGACCGGCGCCGCCAAAAATTACCTCTTGGTGGGCAATTAAACCGGGTAAACGGATGCTGTGAATGCGAATCCCTTCATCAGCCAGTGAACCTCGAGCTCCGGCTAATTTTTCGGTTTCCTCAACTTCTGGCGGATTGAAAGTTTTTCCCATTTCTGCTAACATTTGGGCAGTTTGAATTGCCGTACCGCTGGGGGCGTCGGCTTTTTGATTGTGGTGCAGCTCAATAATTTCTACGTGTTCAAAATACTGAGATGCCGTGACGGCAGCTTGTTGGAGCAAAACCATGCCGATCGAGAAATTGGGTACGATCAAACAGCCAGTGCTGGCTTTATCAGCGAATTCAGCTAAGTTTTCAATTTGCTTGCTGCTCAATCCGGTAGTGCCGACTACTGGGCGAACCCCGTAAGCTATGGCCGATCGCACGTTTTCATAAACAGACGAAGGGTGCGTAAAATCTACCATCACTGCTAACTGCTTTTCCTGAGATGCTAATACCAGCATTCCTTGCAAGTCGTCAGTGATGGGAACTTCTAACGGGCCGCATCCGGCTAATTCCCCGGCATCGGCGTTGAGGCACTCAGGAGAGCGGTCTACAGCCCCAAATAAGGTCATGTCACTAGCATGGGCGATCGCCTTAATTACTTCGCGGCCCATTTTGCCTGCAGCACCGTTAACAATCACCGGAATCGGAAGTTGATTCGCCATCATCTCAAAAATATCCTGAAAGTTTGATCGACTAAATTTTAACGCTTGTGCGAATTTGGGGAAACAAGGAATGAAAGACAGGATTTGTCGGCAAATCTTCAAAAACCCGGTTCCCATTCGAGAAATACTTTGCCAAATCGAGTAATTAGCTTAAAGAAACTCGGTTGCGGCACAAGTTCTGAAAAAATTACATTCAATCTCATATTAAGCTCAATTCTGTAAGAACAGACTTGTGCAAAGCTAATTTGCACCGACATATTTTTTCTGTGACTGCCAAATTCTCTCGAAATCTTCGATATGTCATGTCTGTCGCAACTGGTCTCAACCTGAGTTCTCAAAACCGACGGGTCAGGATTTTGCCTGCAATGCTTGCGGGCGTGACTGTAACGCTGCTGAATATGGGAGTTCGGCAGTTGGGAGGCTTGCAAAGCTTGGAATTGGGGAGTTTTGACTCGTTAGTGCGCTTGCAGCCAGATTCGGACCCCGATCCGCGACTGCTGGTAGTGGGAATTTCTGAGGCCGATATTCAAGCTTTGGGGAGATTTCCGATTTCCGACGGTGCGATCGCTCAAACCTTGGCAAAACTGCAAAAGTATCAGCCAAAAGTTATCGGTTTGGATTTGTACCGGGATTTGCCTCAAGCGCCGGGACACGAAGAATTGCTGGCCGGGCTGAAAGCACCGAATGTGGTGGCGATCTATAAATTGAGCGATTCCGAAAGTCAGGGAGTGCCTGCACCTCCGGGGATACCGCCCGCTCGGCTCGGTTTTAACGACTTCGTACTCGATCCTGATGGCGTTGTACGCCGCAATTTGCTCTCAGTTTCGCAACCAGACAAAAAGATTGCTTTATCGTTTTCTGTGCAAGTGGCTTTGCTGTATCTCAAAGACAGAGTAAAGCAGAAAAATAGCCCTGTTCATCCCCACCAAATCAACTGGGGAAAGGCAGAATTTGTGCCTTTAACTTCTAACAGTGGCGGCTATGCAAATCTCGACGCCAAAGGCTATCAAATTTTGCTCAAATACCGTTCTGGTAAGGAGGTGGCGCGACAAGTCAGTATCAGGCAGGTATTGAAGGGAGAAATTGACCCAAGCTGGGTTAAGGACAAGATTGTGTTAATCGGGACGACGGCACCGAGTACCAGAGATTTGTTTTTGACGCCTTACAGCCCGGTTAAAAAGCAAAGTCCGAAAATGCCTGGGGTGTTGCTGCACGCGCAAATGCTCAGCCAAATATTGAGTGCGGTTTTGGATGGGCGATCGCTGTTTTGGGTGTGGCCGGAATGGGCGGAAATTTTGTGGAACGGTGCTTGGGCAATGGTTGGCGGGGTTTTGGCTTGGCGGATTCAGCACCCTGCGAGGGCTGGATTGGCTGGGGGTGCTGCATTGATGGGTTTGTTGGGGATTACTTATGGGATTTTTAGTGGGGGTGGGTGGCTACCGTTAGTGTCGCCGACTTTGGGTTTGGTGGTGACTGGTGTGGGTGTCAGTGCTTACAGGAAGCTTTACGATGCTTTTCACGATTCTCTAACGGGTTTGCCCAACCGGGATTTGTTCGTGGATTGCCTGGGGCGGGCGATCGCCAATACTAGGGGCCGGCGCAGCTATGTGTTTGCGGTGCTGTTTCTGGATTTAGACAGGTTTAAGGTGATTAATGATTCTTTGGGTCATTTGGTGGGGGATGAACTGCTGATGGCGGTGGTGCTGCGGTTGAGGGCGATTATTGGCTCCGGGGATACTGTGGCGCGGGTGGGGGGTGATGATTTTGCGATTTTGGTGAGGAATGTTGATGTTGCTAGTGCGGTGGATTTGGCCACTCGAATTCACGAAGCTTTAATTGTGCCTTTTGAGTTGAAGGGGCAGGAGGTGTTTGTGACTGCGAGCATTGGGATTGCCCTGGGGGGGGAACCTGCTGCTACTGTCAGGGAACAGCCGGAACACTTGCTACGGGACGCGCACACGGCGATGTACCGGGCGAAGGCTTTGGGAACGGGAAGGTATCAGGTGTTTAATGCTTCGATGCACGCTTTGGCGGTGGAGAGGTTGCAGTTGGAAACTGATTTGCGGATGGCCCTCAAGCGTCAGGAGTTTTTGCTGCATTACCAGCCGTTTGTATCTTTGGCAAGCGGGAGGATTATTGGGTTTGAGGCTTTGGTACGCTGGCAACACCCGCTGCGGGGTTTGATTCCGCCGATGAAGTTTATTCCGGTGGCTGAGGAAACGGGTGCAATTGTGCCGCTGGGTGAGTGGGTGCTGGAGGAGGCTTGCCGGCAGTTGCGGCTGTGGGAGGAAATGTTTGGTTTCGATCAAGCTTTGATTATGAGTGTAAATTTATCTGGGAAGCAGTTTGCTCAGCCGGATTTGGTTGATCGCATTCAGGTGATTTTGGAAACAACGGGTTTGAGTGCCGAGAGTTTGAAGTTGGAGATTACTGAGAGTGTGGTGATGGAGGATGTGGAGTCGGCGATCGCGGTTTTGAAGCAGATGAAAGCGTTAAATGTCAAGTTGGGAATTGATGATTTTGGTACGGGTTATTCGTCGTTGAGTTATTTGAGTCGGTTTCCTACGGATACTTTGAAGGTTGATAAGTCGTTTGTGGGGCGGATGGAGATCGAAAGCGAGGGGGAGAATGTGGCGATCGTGCGGACGATTGTGGCGCTGGCTCACGCTTTGGGTATGGATGTGATTGCTGAGGGTGTGGAGACGGCGGCACAATTAGCTAGGTTGAGGTCGATCGGCTGCGAATATGGTCAGGGTTATTTTTTTGCTAAGCCGTTACCGAGCGAGGCTGCGACTGCTTTGATGGCTTCTGGGCCGCAGTGGTAGTGATGAGTTATTGGTCATTCTTCTTCGTGGTTATATACAATAATCTTCATATCGTCGTTTAAAAAAGCTTTATACCAGAAGTTGCACGATTTTACGGAATAATCATCAAAATTTTCTTTGGGGATCACCCACCTCCTCATTTTCACGCAGTTTACGGTGAGTACAATGCTTTGATCGGCATTGAATCTTTAGAGATTATTGAAGGAGATTTACCAAATAGGGTCCAAAAGCGGGTAAGAGAATGGGCTACGTTGTACCAGAAAGAACTGCTGGATATGTGGAATAGCCAAGAATTTAGTAAACTTCCGTCCTTAAAATAACTGTGATTTTTTTATGAAACCTGAGCGCATTGTTTCTGCTAAAGCTATTGACGATCGAACCTTGATGGTCAAGTTTACCAATCTTGAAATCAAGAAATACGACATCTCTAAGTTATTAGACAATCCGATGTTTGCGACGTTACGCAATCCTGGATTTTTCAGAAATTTTAAAATTGAACCTGGTGGTTATGCAGTGGTTTGGAATGAAGATATCGATATCAGTGAATATGAACTTTGGCAGAATGGAATTAGTTGCACGGATGAGGAAATTGAGCGATACATTGAATCTCTTCATCATTCGTTAGGAGGTAAGCACGAGCGTGCCAGAATTATTTGATGTAGTCGAATTGTTTGTAACATGGCCTGAGTCTAATCTACACCTAGGTGTTAGAGGGGCTACTGTAGCTTGTTATGATGATGGAAATTACGAAATAGAATTTAGCGAGCGCTCTGGCGAAACGATAGCTTTGTGTACTCTGTCTACCGAGCAGTTTTTAGTTGTTTGGAAGTCGAAAGAAAGGCGTTGGTTGTCTGTATCTGAGCTATTAGCTGCGATGGTTGGACGTTTGTCAGACGAACGTCAGCAACAAGTTTTAGAGTGGGCGCGTTCTGTGTCTCAGAAAGAGTCTGTTTTTGGAGGCGTTTTGAGAGGAATCACACAAACTCTGCACTTGGATTTCAAGGCTGCAGATCGACTGTTGTCCGCTTGTATGTCACAATAAACAAGCAATTATTATATTTTGAGTTATCCTGTGAGTCCTACTGCCGAAGTCAGCAATACCCTAAATGCGGGCGCTCTACCAACCGTTACCGCTACTCCAGCCCGCCGCGCTGTTTTTCCCTTCACTGCGATTGTTGGCCAGGAGGAGATGAAACTGGCGCTGCTGTTGAATGTCATCGATCCCAAAATTGGCGGGGTGATGATTATGGGCGATCGAGGTACTGGTAAATCTACCACAATCCGCGCCCTCACTGATTTGCTGCCGGAAATTGAGGTGGTGGCTGACGATCCTTTTAACAGTCATCCCAGCGATCCAGATTTGATGAGCGATGAGGTGCGCGATCGCACTTTATCTCAAACTGACATTAAAATCGCCCGCAAAAAAGTTCAAATGGTAGACTTGCCTCTGGGCGCTACCGAAGACCGAGTTTGCGGTACGATCGACATCGAGAAAGCTTTGTCGGAAGGTGTTAAAGCTTTTGAACCCGGTCTTTTAGCTAAAGCTAACCGCGGCATTCTGTACGTTGATGAAGTCAATTTGCTCGACGATCATTTAGTCGATGTTTTGCTCGACTCTGCCGCGAGCGGTTGGAATACTGTTGAAAGAGAAGGCATTTCGATCCGCCACCCGGCTAAGTTTATTCTCATCGGTTCCGGCAACCCAGAAGAAGGAGAATTGCGGCCGCAGTTGCTCGACAGATTCGGGATGCACGCAGAAATTCGGACTGTGAAAGACCCGAATTTAAGAGTAGAAATTGTCGAACAGCGATCGAGCTTTGACCAAAATCCAGCGGAGTTTCTCGCGAAATACCAGCGCGAACAAGATGAGATGCAGCAGAAGTTGGTGGAAGCTCAGGAAAGGTTGAAATCGGTAACTATCGATCGAGAGTTGCGGGTAAAAATCTCCCAAGTCTGCGCTGAATTGGACGTAGACGGGCTGCGGGGCGATTTGGTGACAAATCGGGCTGCGAAAGCTTTCACGGCTTTGGAGTGCCGCACAGAGGTGACTGTGGACGATATTCGCCGGGTGATGACTCTGTGTTTGCGGCACCGGTTGCGGAAAGACCCGCTAGAATCAATAGATTCGGGGTATAAAGTGACTAAAGTGTTTGATCGGGTATTCGGCCTAGAAACAACTGAGGGGTAATTAATAATTGGTAATTGGTAATTGGTGGTGAGGAAACATTTCCCAAATTTTTAATGCCTCCTTCCCCATTTCCAATTACTGATTCGGGCAATGGAAAAACGAATTTTAGGATTAGATCCCGGCTTAGCAAATCTCGGCTACGGGGCAATTTGCTGTCAAATTGTCCCCGGTAAACAAGATGAAAACTTTGTTTCCATGATTGATTGCGGCGTCATACAAACAACGCCCAAACAGGAAATGGGACAGCGGTTGAAAACAATTTACGACGATTTACACGCGGTAATTGAAGAGATTAAACCTGATGTAGCAATTGCCGAAAAATTGTTTTTTTACAAGATGGGAAATACCATACTTGTAGCGCAAGCGCGCGGCGTTTTGACACTGGTATTAGCGCAGTGTGGAGTGCCACTTTTCGAGTTTACGCCGGCTCAAATTAAGCAAGCTTTGACAGGGCGCGGTAATGCGGATAAATCTGAAGTGCAAGAGGCCGTGGCGCGGGAGTTAGAGTTGGGTTATATTCCGAAACCCGACGATGCAGCGGATGCTTTGGCGGTGGCTTTGACTGGTTGGTACGATGATGATATTTGTCCCAAGAAAATACAGTTGGAAACAGAAAAAGTTTGATGCAATATCAAATCATGGGCAAATTAAGCACAAATCCGGGCAAGACATCTTCTCCCGATAAACTTACAGGAAATTGTACAATCTCTACTTCGCGAGAAGGGCGATAAATTTCTACTTGTTCGTCTTGAGGATTAATCAGCCAACCCAAGCGCAAGCCGCTGTTTAGATATTCCTGCATTTTCTCCTGAAGCTGCCGCAGCGGGTCTGTGCGCGATTCCCTACGGGATAGCTTCGCTTCACGCAATTCTATGACAAAATCAGGACAAATCGGCGGAAATTTCTCTTGTTGTTCATCCGTTAAAGCAGACCATCTTTCCAAGCTAACCCAAGCCGCATCAGGCGATCGATCGCCTTTATTAGGCAACCGAAAAATTGTTGAAGAACTAAACACTCTCCCTAGCTGAGTTTGACGGTTCCACAAGCCCAAATCAGTAATTAAATCGGCTTCTCGATTGCCGCTGACTCCGCCTACTGGTGACATAATGATAATTTCTCCTTTAGCAGTCCGTTCAAATTGCCAATCTTGATTCATCTGGCATAAACGGTAAAACTGTTCGTCTGTTAGTTCGACAGTATCTAAGTTTAAAGTAACGGTCGTCATTTTTCCTAACTCCCTAAAAATATGAGTCCTGCAAACTTATTTGAGCGTCGCATTTTGTCAATTTTAACATCACTCTCCATAGCCCGGACTTAAGCTTTAATACCAGGGCTTAAGCCCCATCCCGACTATTGCGAGGTGCAAAATATTAGTTAAAAATATAATTAAGTTCCATCGCCTAATTCCCACCTCAATCAAAAAATGCTATAATATCAACTTTAATTGCTAAACTTATCCCGCCAGCAGAGAACACAGGAAAATAATATGGTGATTATTACCTCACAACAAATTGCCCAATTTCGCTCACAATTAGCCGAATATCCCGAAGCCCTAAAAGCCCTAGACGCCATCGAAGATTGCGAAGGTAACATCGAAGATGCAGCGATATCTCTAGCAATTCAAGCCGGTCAAGAACCGAATATCTCGGAAAATTGGTTAGACGGATTGGCCAAAAGATGCCGCGTTGCTATCTGCCAATCAGAGGTTAAAGAAGAGTTGACAAACGGACAATTGAATGCAGCATTTAGAGATTTAGTAGCCGCAAAAATTTGCCCTAATATTTTGGTGACTTCGGTGATTATTTATGTATTTAAAACTGGGGTGGATGAGTTTTGTGAACCTCTCGAATATAAACTATAAGGCAATCCAGACATTTAAAAAGTAGGTGAGGCGAAGCTATCCCGAAGGGTAGGGAATCGCCCTCATTTCTCAAAACATGATACAACGAGGCGATCGCAACTCTTTTCTACCCCTTTGCACTACTGTACCCAGCCGGCCTTAAATCCGGGGACAAACCCAAAGATTTCCCCAGCAAACGAGCAAGTTGCACTAAAAAATTAGCAGTATCTTCGTCACCTTCGCGCGCCATTGAAGCCGATATCTGGATTAGCATTTGCACAAATCCCGCATCAATTAAATCGGAACAGGAACTCAAAACCTCTGGTTCTTGGCCGTTGGGACAAGTAAGCACTCGCTCGATTAAGTTCAAATAAGCCTCTTGGCGTTCTGGATTCATTTTGGCAGAAGCTGTACAGTAAATAATTTATTATTACGTTTAACTCAGCCCTGTCAATCAGGCGATCGAATAAGCGATCCCCGTTTTTACTCTAGAAACTCCATTCAGTCAGGAATAGACAGAAGCTTAAAGAAAATCTTAAGTTTCTCCATGCTAGTTTAGTCGAGGTAAGCTGCCCCAATGCGCCCCCTAAAATTCCAGCTAACCTGCGCCAATAATAACCCTAAGATTCCAGGGAATTAAGAATATACAAAATGAAAATAGGAATATTTTTAGGAAATCTAGGAAACCCCGCCATCTACTATCCCAAACTTGCCACAATTACCGGCGGAGTCGCGGCGAGTATTTTTCTTTGCCAATTATTGCAATGGCAATCACAAAAGTCCAACTCCGGCGAATGGGTGAAAACTAACAGCAGCGAAATAGAAAAAGCCACTGGTTTGAATCACGAAGAACAAGAACTCGCGAGACGCCTGCTAAAAGTGCGATCGCTCCTGAAAGAAAAATTAACAAATCCCAACACGGATACCCTAGAACTCTGGGCGGACATTGACGCTTTCGAGGAAAAACTCAATAACTTTTGGACACCGAATCCGCCAGATATTATAACAGAGATCAGCCGCGAAAGTCACAATCACCCTGTAGAAATCTTCCGCGAAACATCACCCCCAAATCATGCAGTTAAAACTGACAAATATTTCGGGCAACCCCGCCAACAAATAGCCGTTGCTGTCACGCCTCATTACCGATTTAGTGGCCCTTGGAATTCCGAAGAAGAACTGCAGAACTTTCAGCGAGCCTTAGAAGAATATGCCAAAGAACGTAATTTAGGATTTGGCAATCCTTCGGGATGGGCATTTAACATTATTGACAGGATGACAAAAGGCTTAACCTCGGCTTTTTGGGAGGAATTTATCGCCGGAATTCCGTTAGGAGAAAGTCAGAAAGTCCAGCGGGATTGGGAAATCGAGCCGGAAGTGCCTTATCCTGCTTTTGAAGAGGAGCGAATTCAGTATTACGTGCACAAAGGCGAACCGCTAGAAGCAGCAGTCTCTAAAGCCCGTGCTGATTTGAGAAACCCGGTTTTGGGCAAAGATTTGTGGGAGGGATTTCTGCGAAAGTGCGATCGCCTTGCCGATGATGCACTCAAAGCAAAACTGCAGGGAGTTGACACACCATACCTGCCCTCTTCCTTCAACGAAAAACCGCAAATCACCAAGGATAGCGTTATGCGGAAGTTAGGGGCGATCGCCCCGCAATTAGCCCTCAATCAATCCACATCTGACCAGATTCCAGCACTGCCGAAACTTGCTGAAACAACATCGCCAAGTCCCGCCGAAATTCCCAGTATTTCCTCTTTGCAAAAAGCTTACCAAACTCCTCTGGGCCGAAGTATAGTTGAAAAACAAATCGCTGCAAACCCCGACTGGGGCTACGAAATAGTTGACGGTGAAATCGTAGAATCTATCCCTTTTTAATGAGCCTGAGATGAAACGAATTAGCGATATCAATCCGCTGGGGGAAGAGCGACCCAATCCGTCTGACGAAGAGAGAGAAAACCTGCGGGAGGAAAGGTGGCAGCGAGAAAGAGATGAAGCATATCAAATGTTAGTTGAACTCTGCAATTTGGGCGAATATGACATGGCCGAGCAGTTGGCAAATAGACATTTTAATTGGGGTTATGAAATAGTTGATAGGATTGTGATGGAAAGGATAGATTAGGTTCGTAGTAAGGACTTTAGTCCTTAATTCCAAGAGTGAAATAAGTAAAGTCCTTACTACAAACCTATATGTGAATTAGGGTTATGTTATAATTCTAATTAAAACTTAAATAACTATCAAACATGACAACAACTATTAACGCCAAAAATATAACGCTCGGTGAAGTCAGTCAATTTTTGAAATTCCAAGAGCAGCTTAATAATGACACCTACACAAATTTTTTCTCCTTAGAATCCTTAACAGAGATAGAACAGTTAGAACTCGCCCAAATCCGCAACGATTTTCGCGAATACCTCTCAGTGGAAAGAGTCTCTGAAGGACTGGTACAGGCCTTAACTACGTTTCCCTTAGTGCGATTGGCTGGCTTCTACCGCCGCCCAATAAAGATGAGTCTAGAACAAGACATTGCTAACATAACTATAGAAGATGAAGACACAACGATTACAGGCAGATTTGACATTTTAGCAATTAATAAAGAGAAACAAATTGCCGCTGATATACCATTTTGGATTTTAGTAATAGAATCTAAAAATATTCTAATTGCTCCCCGCGCTGGTTTGCCCCAACTTCTAACTTACGCCTCTAAAAGTTTAGAATATCAAGAGTCTGTTTGGGGGCTGGCGACTAGCGGAGAGTTTTATCAGTTCGTCAATATCCGCAGAGGAAATCCCCCAACCTATCAGCTAATGCCATTTTTGACTTTGATGGAACCCGAACCTTCAGTTTTGTTGCTGCAAGTTTTAAAAGCTATTTGTAAGCTATAGCAGAAGGAAGAAGAAGGACTAAAGTCCTTAGTACAAACATAAAAAAAGAGGCAGAGAAAATTCCCCGCCTCCAATCTGCAATGACTGTTAACCTAAAAGTTAGATTAGCCAGCCAATACTTTTTAGTAGCCTCTGGTGTTAGGCTTGTGGACGATGAAGCTCAGCACTTGGCACTGCTTCACGTTGTCAAAACCCATGACGCGGATGTAGCAACCAGGATTATCTTGACGGCAAGCTTGAACTTCTGTCATGATTTCTTGGACGCTGCGAGCACCAAACAAAGGCAACTTCCACAGAGTCCAATAGCGCATTTCAGCGGCAGAGGTTTCGTTGAATTCTACGCCGGGAATGTAGCCTTGATCCAGGATGTACTGGAGTTGCTTGGCAATTTGCGCGTCTGTCAGCGGGGGCAAATAGGACAGAGTTTCGTAACGACGCTCTTTAGGTAAAGTCTTCATTTTTTGTATCTCTAAGGTGTGTGTTCGATCGCACTTGTCGATCGATTAACTCGACAAATTATCCAGATTCGGTTCAGAATCTATTGATGTTTCAGGATTACTGCTAGGAACAGACCAATTAAGTTGCGTAGTTCGCTCTAAATGCTGGCGTCTGTGTTCCATATTCGCCTGTTGAATGCCAGTACAAACCATTTCTGGCAAATATTCTGTCACATCGTGAGCCAGATACTCTCGCACAGTCATGATCCGAAATCCTAAATCTTGATTTTCCAAAAGCAACTCTTGAATGTAAGCTTCTCCATCTTGGATTTTGCCCTTAGTAGAAAAATCATTCAACCAGATTGCCAGAGGAGGATTGGTTTCGCTCAACTGAGCGACCACCATCCGCACGGATTGATAGGTTAGGTAACTTGCCAGCACCTTAGCGGTGTCTTTCGCAACTTGTTTGAGATCCATTTTGACCCCAGCCCCCTCAAATTTTAGATTTTGGATTTTAGATTTTGGATGCAAACTTACTTGTAAATCTTCTTCAAAGATAAAGACTTCCTAGCAAGTTTGCGACCAAAAACCTAAAATCTCCAACCAAAAATCCTTAAAGGGTATCCATTGCCTCGAACTCAAACTTGATTTCTTTCCAGAGTTCGCAAGCAACAGCCAGTTCAGGAGACCATTTGCAAGCTTCGCGGATCACGTCGCCGCCTTCGCGCATCAAGTTGCGGCCTTCGTTACGAGCTTGGACGCAAGCTTCCAAAGCAACGCGGTTAGCAGTTGCACCAGGTGCGTTACCCCAAGGGTGGCCCAAGGTGCCGCCGCCGAACTGCAAGCAGGAGTCGTCGCCGAAGATTTCCACCAAAGCCGGCATGTGCCAGATGTGGATACCACCAGAAGCAACCGGCATGACACCGGGCATGGAGGCCCAATCTTGGGTGAAGTAAATACCGCGGCTGCGGTCTTCTTCGATGTGGTCTTCGCGCATCAAGTCTACGAAGCCCATCGTGATGCCTTTTTCGCCTTCGAGTTTACCCACAACTGTACCGGAGTGCAGGTGGTCGCCACCGGACATCCGCAAGCACTTGGCAAGCACGCGGAAGTGGATACCGTGGTTTTTCTGACGGTCGATAACTGCGTGCATGGCGCGGTGAATGTGCAGCAAAATACCGTTGCGGCGGCACCATTTAGCCAAGGTTGTGTTAGCAGTGAAACCACCGGTCAGGTAGTCGTGCATGATGATGGGGGTTTTGATTTCCTTAGCGAACTCAGCCCGCTCCATCATTTCTTCGCAGGTGGGGGCAGTTACGTTGAGGTAGTGACCCTTGACTTCGCCGGTTTCTGCTTGAGCTTTTTCAATAGCTTCTTGAACGAACAGGAAGCGATCGCGCCAGCGCATGAACGGTTGCGAGTTGATGTTTTCGTCGTCTTTGGTGAAGTCCAAACCGCCGCGCAGAACTTCGTAAACGGCACGGCCGTAGTTCTTAGCAGACAGACCCAATTTGGGCTTAATTGTACAACCCAGCAAAGGACGGCCGTACTTGTTCAATTTGTCCCGCTCAACGGTAATACCGTGAGGAGGGCCTTGGAAGGTTTTCAGGTAAGCAATGGGAATCCGCAAGTCTTCCAACCGCAGAGCGCGCAGAGCTTTGAAACCGAACACGTTACCGACCAAAGAGGTCAGCAAGTTGGTGACGGAACCTTCTTCAAACAAATCCAAAGGATAAGCAATGAAGCAGATGTACTGGTTGTCTTCACCGGGAACTGGCTCGATGTCGTAGCAGCGACCTTTGTAGCGGTCGAGGTCGGTCAGGAGGTCAGTCCACACAGTTGTCCATGTACCTGTGGAAGATTCAGCAGCTACAGCAGCGCCGGCTTCTTCAGGGGGTACTCCCGGCTGCGGTGTTACCCGGAAAGCCGCCAAAACATCTGTATCCTTTGGGGTGTAGTCCGGCGTGTAATACGTTAGTTTATAGTCTTGAACTCCGGCTTTATACCCAGCCTTTGATTGAGTTTGGGTTTGCGCGTAAGCCATATCTCGCTTCCTAGTATTCGCTTAATTTTTTTGCCCGATCGCAGGCTGTTAAAAATATATCAACAAAGTGTCACTCTCAAATTTTAATATTCTTTTAATCATCATAAGTATTATTTATTTTGCTTTACATTAGGCAAATATTTGTAACATATCTTATGAAATGCCAGCGGCGAAGGATGCAGGAGGAAAGGCTGGGGATCGCAGAGTGGGGAGGAATTTTGAGCGACGGAAAGATATGGTGCAGCAAGCGGAACAGCGGATTAATACGGTTTATGTAAAGAATTTAATACTTAAAAATCAGAATTGGTAATGGGTAATGAGTCCGGGGGAAGTAGTTAGAAATACCTAAAGTTGTGGTTAGTAGTTGAGATCGATCTCAACTGCGATCCAGTATGCAATCTAAAATCCCAAATCCCAAATCTAAAATCTAAAATCCCGTGACTTCCAGACCGCTAACTCAAAAATCGACAGCATAGCACATAATATGGACAGGACTTGTGCTCTCAAACCAAATCCGCCGTTACAGCCATTTAACCTCGCTGAAAACCGGGTTTCTGCGTTAGCTGCGCGTAAGTCTACTATGGATATTTAGCCCCATTTTTACTCTGGTTGTGCCTCACCCCCCTTCAAAAGCCGTTCACTGCATCAATCCAGATTGCCCAAGGCCCTACCCTCAGACTTGGGGCAACAATTTTTGTCATAGTTGCGGGGCTCCCCTGCGGCTAAAAAACCGCTACCTGCCTCTAGAAAGCCTCGGTTCCGGGGGCTTTGCAGCAATTTTCACAGTCTGGGACACAGAAACTCAAACCGAGCGCGTCCTGAAAGTGTTGCTCGAAACGGCCCCGAAAGCGCTGAAACTGTTCGAGCAAGAAGCTGAAGTTTTGGCACGTTTGCAGCACCCGGGCGTCCCTAGAGTCGATCCTGACGGTTATTTTCACGTCCAAACGCAAAATTTTGCAGGCGGCGAGGGAAATGCTGCGGCCAGGCGGCTGCCTTGTTTGGTAATGGAAAAGATTCACGGCAAAACTTTAGAAGAGGTTCTCGACGAGCACCCCCAAGGATGTCCGCAGGAATGGGTGTTTAGTTGGCTGAGTCAAGCTGTGGAAATTTTAGAGGAGTTGCACAGGTGTCAGATTATTCACCGCGACATTAAACCCTCAAATTTGATGCTGCGAGACCCGGAATCGCCCCAAGTTTTGCTAAGCAAGGGTTTGGGCGGACTGCAATTGGTGACGATCGACTTTGGGGGAGTTAAACAGATGGGCCAGATGGGCGGTGTCGAATCCGTGGGGAAAGATTCTCGGAGTTCGACGCGGTTGATTTCGCCCGGGTACAGTCCGCCGGAACAAATTGTGGGCGGCGGTGTGGTGCCGGCGACGGATTTTTATGCCCTGGGGCGGACTTGCATTCACTTGCTGACGGGGAAGTATCCGGCGGAAATTGAAGATCCGATGACGGGTGAGTTGCGGTGGCGCCACATTGTATCTGTGAGTCCGCCTTTGGCGAATTTGTTGGACGATATGGTGCGATCGAACGTGCAGCAGCGTCCGGCGACGGCCCTTGATGTTCGGGCGCGTTTGCAGGAGATTTATGCTAGGAGTAAGGGCAAAATCGCGATCGCCCCAATGGGTCAAGCTATTGTAGAATTCTGCCGGCAAGTAGTGGTGGCGGGGGCGCAAAAAACTGTCAGCCTGACTGGTGTTGTGTTCGGCGCGATCGCCCAAATCGTGGTAGCTTCTCTGGATACCGGCTGGGAAATGGTGCTCGGTGGCGTTGGTGGAACTGCCGGGGCGATCGGCGGTTTGGTTTTGGGTTATGCTTCGCCTCTAGGCCCGGAAATTGCCAGTTTTCTCAATGAAGGTTTGCAGCAATTAATGCCTAACATGACTTTCGCTGTCGGGCCGGAAGTGCTGCTGTTTGGGTTTGCGGGGTTCGGAACTGCGATCGGTTTGACTGATGCGGGGAGTTTTCGCCAGCAAAAACAGTATTGGCTGTCGGGATTGATGGGAGCTCAGGGTTATTTGTTGGCTGGTTTGTGCTGGATGGAAGCAACAGCTTCTAGCGGTGTGCAGGGGGTTATTTTGGGAGCTTTTGCGATCGCCTCTTTGACTGTGGGAATGGGTTTGCGGAGCCATCAATTAGTTCACGCTTTGGTAGTGGCTGTTTTCTCTACGGGAATGTTTCTGTTGCTGAATGCTTGGAACATTTTTCCGGGGAGTTTCTTTGGAATTTTGTCACTATCTAACGTTACCTTCGGCTGGCTGCAAGTTTGGGGTTCAATTGTGTTCTTTGGTTTGTTGGGAAGTGCGATCGGGCTTTGTTTGGGAGTAAGTCATTATTTAGTTGTGCCCGTGCTCAGGTGGTTGGGATGGCGGTAGGAATTAACTAATTAAATATTAAACATTTCACCTCGAATTCAGATCCCCCTAAATTTTACTTCCTTAAAAATACCAACTTTAAGTAATCTTGCTGGGGGGGTAACAACCAGCCTGAAACCCATACCTTTGTAAGGATTGAGCCAATGTGTGCTAAAAAAAGATAGG
>NZ_JAUBSD010000046.1:0-54744 GCF_036704575.1 Microcoleus sp. K5-D4 | reverse complement strand
TGATAGCTGGTATTTATAATTATGAACTTTCTTTGAAGACAAATTAGCCATCGCCTGAGACTTTCGCAAGAGGTCTATTGTCATTCCTCAACTCGGCTCTCGCCAAGGAGTCAAATGCTGGACAGGTGCAAAAGGAACTCAACAAGATTTCCAGTTTCAACACTGTGCTGTTGAAGTCAAAACTACTACAGCTAAACAGCATCAGAAACTAGCGATCTCAAGCGAACGGCAACTAGATGATACTGGCACTGGCGCACTGATTTTACTGCACCTATCCCTTGATGCTAGGCAAAAACGAGGTGAATCTCTACCGGATATTGTCGCCAGTCTTAGGTCACTTCTCCAAAACGACCCTATAGCCAAGGAAGAATTAGAAATACTCCTTTTTGAAGCTGGCTATCTGGATATACATATTCCCTACTATGAACAAATTGGCTATACCCCACGAGAAGTTAACTATTTCAAAGTCGAGGGAGATTTTCCCAGAATTATTGAATCGGATATCCGAAATGGCGTTGGCGATGTTCGCTACACTATCAGCGTTGCCGAGTGCCGACGCTTTTCAATACCAGAATTAGATGTAATTTCTATAATCAGCGGCAGCCATGAGTGAACAAGCCAAATTAATACCAAATCTGCTGCTAATCCCATTTGCTGCCCTTCAGGGCTATATTTCAAAATTAAGACTCACGTCGCTCCTATTATATTCAAAAACCAGAAAGAACTGTTCGGATTCCTCAGCTACAATTGCTGCATGGCTCTTCTGTAGAAGCGATCGCCCAATGCGTTATAATGCCGATAGGAGATAATGGTGCGGGTCAATGACACAAGTTCTCGATCGGGAAACTCTCGATGGGCGAGTGGTGCTCAACGGCACTTGGGAGCAATTCAAGTTAATCCAGAAGGTTTCGGAAGATTCCCCTGGCATAAAGTTGTCTTTTTTTGCAGGGGCGATCGAGATTCTGATGCCGGGATTCCAACACGAAAATTTTTCTGAAATCATTGGTTACTTAGTGACCACTTTTCTGCTGCAACAAGGTATTAAGTTTTACCCTTCTGGTTCAATGACCCAGGAGAAGACGGGAGAAGCTTCTACTCAAGCAGACAAATCGTTTTGTTTAGGAGAACCTAAGTTGATTCCCGATTTGTCGATCGAGGTGGTTTATACTAGCGGTGGACTGAGCAAGTTGCCAAAATATCGAGCTTTGGGCGTGCCTGAAATCTGGTTTTGGGAAGATGGCACGCTGCGGCTGTATCATCTCCGCGAAGATGGCTACGAGCAAGTAATTCAGAGTCAACTGTCAGGATTGGAAACGCTGGATATCGATTTGCTAAGACGCTGCATTTTAATGGGTGAAACGGATTTGGCTGAAGCGGTTAAGGTTTTTGGCCAGGGAATCTCGATCGATATTACATGACAGCAAGACGTTCGATTTTCCTAATTGGCGCTCGAAATTTTAGTGGTTTTGGCAACATCTGGAAAAAATAGCATCCCCACATCCCGGACTTTTTAAATAAGTCTGGTTCTGCTGTTGCTGGGAACGAGAAATACAGTCTTTTGTAGGGGCAATCCCCCTGCTGTTGCCATTCCTGAGAGGTGATGTTGCGGATATCGTGCAATTAAATAATCTCCGCAATCAAAGCTGAATATAGATCCGGGGTCAAGTTCGCAGACAATGAAAATTGCACAAAAGCTCGATCGCCAATTATCTCTTGGGCAAAAACATGACAACACTTTACGTCAACCCGCAAACAGGCAGCGATTCCGCAGCCGGCAGCCAATCAGCCCCATTCAAAACTATAGCCCGCGGGATCATCGGTCGCGCTGCATCGGGAACTACGATTCAGTTATCACCGGGAACTTACAGCGTTAGTAGCGGCGAACAATTCCCCTTGGAAATTCCATCGGGAGTAAAAGTTATTGGCAATGAAGCTAACAAAGGTAGAGGCATTCTGATTCAAGGCAGCGGCAAATTTGTCAGCCCCACCGCTGCGGGCCAAAATATCACCATACTGCTAGCAACTAATTCCCAATTGCGGGGAGTAACTGTTACTAATCTCGATAGTCGCGGCACGGGAGTCTGGATTGAGTCAACTTCTCCCACTGTGGCTAACTGCAATTTCACACTTTGTAAACGCGAAGGCGTTTTTGCCACGGGCAGCGCTCATCCTGCGATTCTCGACAACATATTTGTGGAAAACTCTGTGGCTGGGGTGATTATGGCGGGAACTGCTAAGGGAGTAATACGGCGCAATATTTTTCAAAAGACGGGTTTCGGCATTTCTCTGCAAGCTCAGTCGGCTCCTTTGATTGCTGATAACCAAATTTTGGAAAATCGCTCCGGTATAGTTTTAGCGGGGGAATCTCAGCCGATTTTACGCAATAATCGCATCGAAAAAAATACGGAAGACGGTTTGACTGCGCTGGGAAAGTCGCTGCCAGATATGGGTAATGCTCAAGATTTGGGCGGCAATATCTTTCACAATAACGGCGAATTCGACTTGCAAAATGCGACTGGGGTTAAGATTTTTGCGGGGGGAAATCAGCTCAATTCTTCGCGGGTGAAAGGTTTATTTGATTTGGGCAATGTGACGACGCCAACTCCGACTCCTGGCGGGCTAAAGTTCAGCGACATCAGCACGCATTGGGCTAAGGATTTTATCGATCGCTTGGCAAAGATGAATATTGTTAGCGGGTTTCCCAACGGCACTTTTCAACCTTACGAGATTGTAACTAGAGCTCAGTATGCGGCTATGTTGGCGAAGGCGTTTGAATTGGTGCCGCGCCGTGAGGTGACGGTTTTTAAGGATGTGGCGGCGGATTTTTGGGCCCAGGGAGCGATCAACCAAGCTAATCGAGCTGGCTTTTTGGCTGGATATCCAGATAGCACGTTTCGCCCGGAGCAGAATTTGACTAGAGTTCAGGCGATCGTATCTTTGGTAAACGGCTTGCAGTTGGGCGGCGGCAACCCCAATTCTTTGAGCGTTTATGTCGATCGAGCTCAGATTCCCAGTTTTGCCACCGACGAGATAGCAACCGCCACAGAGCGCAAAATCGTGGTCAACTATCCCGCGCGCGAAAAACTTTCCCCCGCCCACGACATCACCCGTGGCGAGATATCCGCCCTCATCTACCAAACTCTGGTAGCCACAAAGCGGGCCGAGCCCATTAACTCTCCCTACATCGTCTAAGGGAATTGGGAAACAAGAGAGAGGATAACTTGGGGTACAAAGAACTCACATCTTGCACCATTCTCGATTAACACGCTTTCGGGCCTGTTCCACAAAGAGTAGATTTTCTTGTGGGGTGGGTAGGAGAGCCCGCTCTGAAAGGATTATTGAGGATGGTGCAATATCTCAGAAGTACCAACCCCTCTCCCCTTTCTCTTGTCTCCGATTTCCCCACTCTGCCCCACTCTCACCCACTGCCACTCTCCCAAGTCTTGATTTGCGAGTACCCGAATCGTTTTATGATTAAACATTAAGAAATTAAGCAATCCTTAAGGTTCGACTGTCAAATTATGGCTAAAATTCAATTCTCTCGGGGTATAGACGAAGATGCTGTGCCCGAAGTGCGCCTAACCCGTTCTAAAACGGGAGCTCAAGGCACTGCCACGTTTATCTTTGAAAATCCCAAAGCTCTCAGCAGCACCAGTACCGAAGACATTACTGGAATGTACATGATCGACGAAGAAGGCGAACTCCTCACTCGCGAGGTTAAGGCTAAGTTCATCAACGGTCAGCCTGCAGGTTTGGAAGCTCTTTATCTAATGAGAAGTCCCGCAGAATGGGATCGATTTATGCGTTTTATGGAACGCTACTCGGAATCAAACGGCTTAGGATTTAGCAAGGCATAATGGGTAGTTGGTAATTGGTAATTGGTAATTGGTAGTTAGCCGATCGCCGGTTGCCGGTTGCCGATTGCTTAGAAGAAGAAACTATGACGCAAATTCCTCACCCCGACTTATCTAAAATAACCGTAAACTGCGCTATCATTACTGTTAGCGACACCCGCTCGGCGGAAACAGACAATAGTGGCTTGTTAACTAAGAAGCTGCTAAAAGATGCGGGTCACTCTGTGGTAGCTTACACTGTTGTTAAAGATGATGCGGCCAAAATTGTATTGCAAATGCAGGCTTTTTCCCAGCGTGAAGATGTAGATGCAATCATTTTTAACGGCGGCACGGGCATCGCTCCCCGAGATACGACTTATGATGTGATGGAGAGTTTGCTAGACAGGATTTTACCAGGATTTGGTGAAATATTTCGGTTTTTGAGCTATCAAGAAATTGGTTCGAGGGCGATCGCCTCTCGCGCAGTTGCAGGGGTGTATCAAGGCAAGTTAGTCTTTTCTCTTCCGGGCTCTAGCAATGGTGTAAAACTAGCTGTGGAAAAGCTAATTTTACCTGAATTAGTTCACTTGGTGACGCAGTTGCGGGGAGGGTGAGAGCGAAAGTTCGGTTAAGTGACTGACAATCAAGAAATTTGGTTACAAGTCGCCCGAGGCATCCGTGGAGCGAGAAAAAAGCTCGCTCATCCTCATCGCCAGCCCCCAGGTTTAGCAGTGAGCTCGCTTTCTTCAATCTAAAATCTAAAATCTAAAATCGACTGACTGCATTCACCGCAAGAAACGGGTGGCTTTGAGCCTGCTCTATGGCTAAAGTAAGGAAACATCAAAATTCCCTCGATTTAGACTAGATGATTTCGATGCAGAATGCGAGTGTCTATGCTAGCGAAGATTATCACCGGATTGCTCGGGCGATCGCCTTTATGCGACAATACCACCTCAACCAGCCCAATCTGGCAACTGTGGCCCAACACATAGGACTGAGTGAATATCATTTTCAACGGCTATTTACTCAATGGGCCGGCATTAGCCCCAAGCGGTTTTTGCAATATCTGACAGTTGAATATGCCAAGTCAAAAATCACTCAGACTAAAAGCCTTCTCGACCTAACATTGGACGTGAGGCTATCGAGTCCAGGACGATTACACGATTTATTTGTGAACTTAGAAGCAATGTCACCAGGGGAGTTCAAAGCAGGCGGAGCAGGTTTAGAAATTCGCTATGGTATTCATGATACCCCGTTTGGCACATCTCTAATCGCGACAACTGCCCGTGGTATTTGTAATCTTTATTTCTTGGAGACAACAGACGAACAAACCGCCGCACAAAGACTGCGATTGGCATGGAAAAATGCTGAAATCATTCGTGATGAGCAAACCACTCAATCATTGTGTGACCTGATTTTCAATTCAGAAACTCTCAGCGAGCAAAAACCACTAACGCTCTTGGTAAAAGGCACTAACTTTCAGATTCAAGTTTGGCGAGCACTTTTGCAATTGCCATTTGGGGCGATCGCCACCTATCAAACTATAGCTCAAATGGTAGCTCGCCCAACTGCTGCTAGAGCTGTAGGAAATGCGATCGGTAACAATCCGATCGGCTATCTAATTCCATGTCACCGAGTCATTCGAGAATCTGGAGAACTTGGTGGCTATGGCTGGGGAGTAGAGCGTAAAACAGTCATGTTAGGTTGGGAAGCTAGCCATACAATCTGCGGAACCACCCTCGCAGGAATAGAGCGATCTAACGGTGTCAATCACCCGCAGCAGACTACCTCCGTTCCCAACACATAACCTCTGTGCGATCGGGTGCATGGGCGTTGTTTTGCTGCGTCACCTAGAGAACTTTTAAGAACCTCCGACTTCAATCACTTCCCCCGGAGTAATAGTATTCAAAACGTTACGAGCATCTGGTAGCAGAGGAAGTAAATCAGGAAGTCTGTTGCTGGATGCTACAAGAACAACGACTGCTACTCCAGCTTGCTGCAAGTTTTGCTGATAACGCAAATTTTGATCGGTGGTAAGCAGAATCGTGAAGCCCTCTTGACTCATAAGCAGCAGTAATTCACCGTTCTTTTTTCCTGACCATCCCATCTCAACAACTGTGCGTATCTCGTAATCAGCAAGTTCACGCTTTAAAGGTCGTGGGGCACATTCATCAAGCAGGATTCGCATAGGCTGTCAACATTTCCTTTGCTAATTCAAGAGCTGCTATTGTCTGTTCCCGACTGACACTAGGGAAATGGTCTAGAAATACCTCTAATGAATCACCAGCCTTAAGATAATCAAGTAGGGTTCTCATTGGTACACGAGTCCCAACAAAAACAGGGGTTCCCCCCAGAATATCGGGGTCGCTATGAACAACACGGGATGTTAATGTCATAACAAATTCAGCCAACGGGCTACCAGCTTTTACAACAATTGTATCCCAAAGTCATTTGATTTTCGTAAGCAGAATGCCAAACCAAAGGATCGCCAACATCCATTTCATCTAAAACTACAACTTTTAGCAGTTTAGGCTGGCAAGTTAGCCATACAATCTGCGATCGATCATCGATCGCTCGGGATAGCATTACTCTTTTTGCTACTTGCCTTCGCCATCAGCCACAAATAAATTTCAGGCTGCGATCTGGCGAGCAAAAATTAAATTTTCCTAACGGAAAACTTAAGCTGCATCTGGATATCTGCTTGCTCTAGGAGCCGCCCTAATTTAGACTCCTATTGTAGAAATCAGCAACTTTGTCAACGTACATCTTGGGGTTCGTATTGTAGCTTTCTGGATGTTTCTTCGCATTGGTTTCCCAATATTCTGCCGAAGGATATGCTTCTCGGAGTTGGCGAGCGTTTTGTATAGGCGTATAAGGATCGATCGCACTGTGAATAATTAAAACAGGCCTAGGGAAAATACGACCTATCTCCTGCACTGGCTTAGAAGAAGTTAGATCGTATCCAGTCAACAAATGTCCAAACATCATGGTAGAAAGAAGAAATATCCCAGGTAATCCTGAAGCTGACTGCCAATGCTTCTGAATAATTGGATAAACCTCTGCGTAACTACTGTCAGTGACCACTGCTCCGATGTCTGAGTCATCTGCTGCTGCTCCAATTACAGTAGCAGAACCCATTGAAAAACCTAAAACCCCAATCTTTTTTGGCTTAAAGCCCCTGGTTTTAAGCCAATCCACTCCTGCAATAACATCTCGCCTTTCTGTAATTCCAAAGGTGAAGCGAGAATCAGCACTTTGCCCATGTCCTCGCAGATCGATCATAAGTATCGAAAAGCCTTTTTGATTCATAGCTGAACCAAACTCGGCAAACTTTCCAGCCAGCTCACAAGTCCGACTGGAATTCAATCCATGTACTAAAATTAATACCTTGTCTGTTGCTTTTTCTGGAATAAACCAACCAGCAATCTCCACGCCATCAGGTGTACGAAATTTTACATTTTCAGGAGGAACAGCAAAAACAGATGCTTTAAGAGGGTCAAAGCATCTGTTTGGCTTTGAAAGAGTATGTCCTGCATAAGCTGAGATGCCGAAATAGCCAACCACTAGAAATGCTGAGATACCAGAAGCTAAATTGATAAAAAGATGCTTTTTGGCTTTCATCTATTTTGTTACCTAATTCTTGAAGATTATTTTAAGCGAATGCTCTCTTCATAGTTCTGGTGTAACTTACGCTCAGAAACCCGGTTTCTACCCAATGTCGATCGATCGCAGATAAATTTCAGGGTGCAAGGTCGATCGATATACACTAGAAACATTGTGTATCGCCAGTTTTTCAATGACGCTGCCTACCGGATCTCGTTCTCCTGCTTTGTTCCAAACGCTTTCGCTGGTAGCTGACCCGATCGCATTTTTCGATCGCTACTCTGCCAAATACGGCGATACATTTACCGCCCGCGTGTTGGGGCCCGCTTCGCCCCCCGTGGTGTTTCTGGGCCGTCCAGAAGCGATTCAGGCGGTGTTTACGACCTTAGCCGATGCCTTTGAGTTTGGCAAAGTGACCAACGTATTTCGCCCGCTGGTGGGAAATGAATCCCTCATTATGAATGAAGGGCCGCGACATCTGCGACAGCGACAGCTATTAATGCCCGCGCTGCATCGGGAACAGTTGCACAGTCAAGGGCATTTGATTGTTGATTTGACGAAAAAGCAGACGATCGACTGGAAAGCCCCAGATGCGATCGCAGTCCGCGAAGAAATGTCAGAAATTTCGCTGCAAGTAATCTTGCAAGTCGTGTTTGGATTAGTGCCGGGAGAGCGCTACGAACGGCTGAAACAATTGCTCAGCAATCTTTTAGAGGCTATTACCTCTGAACTGTACTCGATGCAATTTTTCTTTGAACCGTTGCAGCAAAATTTAGGGCCTTGGAGCCCGTGGGGGCAGTTTTTGCAGCAGATGGCGCAGATTGACTCGCTGATTTATGCGGAAATTGCCGAGAGGCGATCGCATTCTCTCGATTCGTCTCGCACGGATATTCTGTCAGTGTTAATGATGGCTCGCGACGACAGCGGCGAATCCCTCGGCGATCGAGAATTGCGCGATCAGTTGATGACGCTGTTGTTGTTGGGACATGAAACGACTGGATCGGCCTTGACTTGGGCGTTTTACTGGCTGCATCAGTTTCCCGAATGTCTCGCTAGATTGCGGCAGGAATTGGATGAATTGGGCGAGAATCCCGATCCGATCGCGCTTTCGCAGTCGCCCTACTTAACAGCAGTCTGCAAGGAAGCGCTGCGGGTTTATCCAATTGCCTTAATTTCGCAGCCGCGCAAGGTGAAACGGACGATCGAACTCGAAGGCTATACATATCAACCGGGAACGATTTTAATCCCCTGTGTCTATTTGGCGCACCGTCGCCCTGAAACCTACGAAAATCCCGCCGAGTTCAATCCCGATCGCTTTTTAGATCGCAAGTTTTCCGCCTCTGAGTTTTTACCGTTTGGAGGCGGGAGTCGAAGCTGCATCGGGATGGCGTTATCGATGTTTGAAATGAAGCTGGTTTTAGCAACGGTTTTGTCTTCCCGTGAGTTTGTATCGAATCTCGATCGGCCAATTCGTCCGGCCCGCCGGGGAATCACCTTTGTGCCGCCCGATCGGTTTCGATTAACAGTTGTGGGCGATCGGCGTTAGATGAGAGTGAAACGCCGTGTCAAGCAAGATATGTTATTCGATGAAAATCCCAGCAACTTTGTCTTCATTCATAGTCATGTGTGCCACAAATTCATCTCCACCATCTTCAAAACTCAGCTTCCACAAATAAATCGGAAAATTACCTTGTTTTATCTCACCAAAATAATTAATTGAGTATCCCTTTTGCAGGCGGGAAGCAAGCTGCTCGCTAACGTCGTCAAACATTTTTTGTGTAATGCTCGCTTTGTAGCCTGCATCACCGACTGTAGTAAAAAGCTCGTAATTTTTCGTTGCAGTGGCATCCAAGATAACCTGCAAACAATCGATGATGTTTTGAGAGGGGGCTGTCGGGTTCATGAAGATGTCCTTCTTTTAGGGTTCTATCAAAATGTCTAACAAATGGCGCTGTGAATAGCTTCTACGGCTGTCCAATATCAAATCCGGTAGGATGGGAATTATTTATCGGTAGGGGGCGCGATCGCAGGAATGTTTAAATCCACAGATTAGACTATTTACACTCAGGCACCGTCCCAAGGATTGAATAATATCTATGTAACTTTACCATTTATAGCAGTTTTCAATCGAATTAAATAAATACAGCTTTAGACACGGCACTGCCGTGTCCTACCCGATATCTGTACTTCACTATACTGAAAAGCGCTACATTGCCTCAGCAACAATAGTGCGGTGTCTGACTGTATTGCAAGTAATTGTCGGCTGTGCAAAACCCGAATCAACTAAAGCTTGCTCGATATCCAACCCAAAATACTGATCCAAATAAGGCTCCGTACTCTTGAGCAAAGTCAAAATATAAGGAGGCATTTTGGCATAAACTTCCGACTGAGGATTCATATCCATAATTGTCAAATGTCCACCAACACGTAGCAAACGCCTCGCTTCCCGGAACACTTCTCTAGTAGCTTTCTGCGGCAATTCGTGACAAACTAAACAAATAGAAACTAAATCAAAAGCAGCCGCAGGCAAACCAGTAGATTCAGCAGCAGCGTGAACCCAAGTCGTAGATTTTTGATTTAAAGATTCAGATTCTCGCTGTTGGGAACGGTATTTAGCAACGGCTAAGAAATAAGGCGACAACTCCACCCCAGTCATCTTCGCTTCCGGGTAAACCTCCCCAAGGGCAAAGGTACTCATTCCCACACTGCATCCCAAATCAACAATATCTTGCGGCGAAGAAGCAATTTGAGATTTGATGACTTCGTGATAGCTGGCGCGGAGTTTAGCATCGCCTTCTGCACCCGCTTCGGGCCAAATTCCCGCGTGAACTGTACGGGCGGCAACTTCAACTTCTGTAGCCGCTTCCCAACTCATATTACCTTTTTCATAAGCGTGGAATGAAGTTAGATAATATTTCGGGTAAACAAGAGCGGGATTTTGGACGCTGAACAATTCTGCATCCCAATTCCGGGCTAAAAGTGCTTGGGCATCTTGCCGCCAATGCACGCCGATTCTTTCGGCTCTTTTAATCATCATTTCCCGCGCTTGGTGCTTAGCTAAATCGGCCAAAGGTTTGATGGAGAGTACGCCGTTTACTAAGCGCGATGCTAATCCTGGATTTGTGTTAACAGCAGCAGTCATATTTTATTTGTTTCTATTTGGCGATAGTTATTTTACCACGGCACTGGATTCATAGTTCATTTTCGTGCTTTGACTGAAGCTTTAACTTCTTCCCAAGTCAGCACATTTTCAGGATTTGCTTCAGAATCATTAATTCGGCGATCGAGTTCCTGCTTTTGAAACTCTGTAAGGTCGGGGTGAACCTGTTCTGCCGCTATACTTTCCAAGATTGCTTGTACAAGACGAATCCGATCTTGAATGCTGAGGGCGACGATCTGATTTAAAGTGGCTGTGAAATCCATAAATTTTAGTTAAGCGTCATGGAGGTAATGAATTAGTACATCTCAAATATAGCGGACAGGGTTTTGTCCAACAAACTGAACATTGCAATTGACAATACGCCCGTCTAAAAACTTTACAACAAGCCTATTATCCTCTTCTCTATAGCTGGCGCTTCGGTCAAATATACCTTCAATCATCTGTGATCCGACAAAGTTTATAACTTGAACATGAGTAATTCTCTGAACCCTGTCTTCTGCAATAACCCAAGCCCCAGACTCTGACTTGGCAAGCAGATCTAGCAAATTATCATTTGTTCGGACTTGAAGTGTAAGTTTTGCCATGATGACTGTCATATGTAAGTTCGCTGCTTGGGAATTATTATAACTCAAAACTATTAACCGCTGGCATCCGTCAGAATTTAGACTTTTCTGGAATCCCTTTGCCCGAAGTTGGAGTATTTGATAGAACATTTTTAAATCAGGCTATTCAGGAGTTTGCTGTGAGTAAATCTATTGCGGAACTGGTTGACAATTTGCCGTCTGGTGGCGTGACTGTGATGATGTTAAAATCTCTCGATTTTGTGGTTCCGGGGGAGTGGAATAATCTAACGGTTTTTGATAATACTATTCAAGCGGTGACTGGGGAAACCAAGCGCAAATTAGTTGAAAAAATTCGCGATCGCGCGATCAATCTTTACGCTAACCCCAACGAGCCATATCAAGGCGCAGTCAGGCTTTATCAGTTAGCAGACAGCGCCGACAGTGCGTTAGGTGCAACGGCTATGGCGAATAAAATCGGCGAAAACATCGGCTTTCTTTCCTTTCTGAACCGCCTCACTCCCAAAGCTGACACCACTCAAACGATCGACTTGTGCGTCAAAGTGGCGATCGAGCTAATTGCCTTCTGCAAACTTAACAATATTTCCCTTGACAATGTGGGAAGCTTTGGTAATTATTTATCTCATTACAAAGGCGAATCTGTGATGCGGATGGCTGCTTTAGTGTGTGCAGACGGTTTAATTCCCCTTGGCCCGGACTTCATTAGAGTAGCACAAAATACCCTAGGCGGATTGAATCCTTCAACCTTGCAGCAAAACTCCACATTCCAAAATATCAGCAACCTAATTCCGGGTGCAAATAATTCACAAAAGTTCGGATTTGTGACAGCAACTTTCGCCTCAGCCCAAGGTTGGATGAACAATTTAGTACAGTCTCGCGGCTTAACTCCGGCCATAGTTTTAGGCAATCTCAAGCAATACGTTGATGTTACTGATGACAAATTGGATTATGTGGCGGCGTTTTTAGACATGACTACCAATTATTACGAACATACGGGAATTCAGACGGTTGCTCGCCGATTGATCGATCGAGCTTATCGCGAAATAGCCTCTGACAGAGACTAGAAAAGTCGTTCCCAGGTGAGGGAACAGAGCGAGGCAGAGCCTCGGGATATGCGTTCCCAGGCTCTGCATGGGAACGAGGGAATAAACCTCGCAATGTGAGTTAAAATAAGCAGGTTATGTTTAGCAAACCTGTTTTAATCGCATTGTGAAAAACAAATCGCTTCCTTCATCCGTAACAGTCAAGCTAGGCAAATTTGTCTGGACATCAATGTGGCAATTAATGATGTCAAAACTAGCGCCGCCCGATCGCACCGGAGCATACATTCGCCCCACCAGCAGTTTCCGCAACTTTGTCAGCACTGCACCAGACAACCCTCACGGGCCCGCTGCGGGACGCTATCGCCTCTTTGTGGGTACGGGATGCCCTTGGGCGCACCGCACTCTGGTGACGAGGGCCCTCAAAGGGCTTGAAGATGCGATATCGGTGTCGATTGTCTATCCCTCGGAAGGGGGAATGTGGGTGATGGAGTCGCAGACATTTGGCTGCAATACGATGCCGGAACTTTACCAGTTGGCTTTACCGGGCTATCAAGGGCGGTGTACGGTGCCGGTGCTGTGGGATGAGTCGAAAAAGACGATCGTCAATAACGAGAGTTCGGAAATTATTGTGATGCTAAACTCGGAGTTTAACGAGTTTGCTAGCAATCCTCAAATGGATCTTTATCCTCTGGATTTGCGAGAACAAATTGACGAGTGGAATGAGAAGATTTACCAATCGGTGAATAACGGCGTTTATCGCTGCGGTTTCGCGCAATCTCAAGCTGCTTATGACTCGGCTTGCAGTGAATTGTTTGCTGTTTTAGACGAGATCGATCGCTCGCTCTTGAGGAGTCGTTACCTTTGTGGCGATCGGGTGACTTTAGCAGACGTGCGGCTTTTTACTACTCTATTCCGTTTTGATGCTGTTTATTACAGCTTGTTCAAATGCAATGTGCGCCGCATTCAAGATTACGAGCATTTGGGAGCCTATCTGCGCGACTTGTACCAGTTACCGGGAGTTGCTGGCACTTGCGATTTGGAGGCTGTGAAGCGCGATTATTACGGCAATTTGTTCCCGCTGAATCCCGGCTGCATTATCCCCGCTGGGCCCGATCCGGCGAGTTTACTCAAACCTCACGCTCGCGCAGGAGTCAGAAACCGGGTTTCTTAACAAAATCGGGCGTGAAGATGCCAGAATTATCGCAGAAACCCGGTTTCTTGGATGCTTGGGCGATCGCGCAGGGAATCAGAAACCGGGTTTAGCTCGTTCCCAGGCTCTGCGTGGTAACGCATTCCCAGAGGCTCTGCCTCGCCTTAACCCTCTAACAAACGCTCCATTCTCTCCTTTACTCAAACCTCACGATCGACAAAATATTGATGTTATTTTGAAGTGAGATTAAGCAATATTCAAAATCAAATCATGTCTGGCGATCGCCCTTTTATCTCAAAAGGCGATCGTACTTATATACAAAAATCCAAACAAGGAATTGGCAATGTTAGAAACTGAGGGCGATCGGGTAGCACAGTGGCGCATTGAACGGGCACGGCGACAGATAGCAATAACACTTGATCTTAGCAACATGCAATTGAGCGGACTGGCAGAGGATCTCGCCTCCCTCACCCATTTGCAAAGGCTTAACCTCAGCAACAACCAACTGAGGGAACTGCCAGAGGCACTCGCATCCCTCACCCAGTTGCAAGTGCTTTACCTCCAAAACAACCAACTGAGGGAACTACCAGAGGCGCTCGCCTCTCTCACCCAGTTGCAAGTGCTTTACCTCCAAAACAACCAACTGACGGAACTGCCAGAGGCGCTCGCATCCTTCACCCAGTTGGTAAGGCTTGACCTCAGCAACAACCAACTGACGGAACTGCCAGAGGCACTCGCATCCCTCACCCAGTTGCGACTACTTAACCTCCACAACAACCAACTGAGGGAACTGCCAGAGGCGCTCGCATCCCTCACCCATTTGCAAGAGCTTAACCTCAGCAACAACCAACTAAGGGAACTGCCAGAGGCGCTCGCATCCCTCACCCAGTGGCAAGAGCTTAACCTCAGCAACAACCAACTGAGGGAACTGCCAGAGGCGCTCGCATCCCTCACCCAGTTGCAAGGGATTTACCTCAGCAACAATCCTCTGAATCCTGACCTCGCTGCTGCCTATGAGCAAGGCACTGAAGCCGTCTTGCAATACCTGCGGGCAAAAGCACAAGCACAAATCACCCAGAATGAAGCCAAACTGATTTTGATCGGTGAAGGCGAGGTGGGCAAGAGTTGTCTGTTGGGAGCATTGCGCGAGGATGAATGGCTAGAAAGTCGTCCCACCACTCACGGCATTGAAATTAAGCCAGTTATTGTCACCCATCCCGACAGTGGCACAGAGATATCACTCAATGGTTGGGATTTTGGCGGTCAACCGGTTTATCGACCCACACACCAGTTGTTTTTCAGTGCACGAGCCGTGTATCTGGTGGTGTGGAAGCCGCGAGAAGGCCCCCAGCAAGGCTTTGTCAAAGAGTGGATTACCCTGATCAAGCATCGCGCACCGGATGCCAAGGTGCTAGTAGTCGCAACCCACGGCGGCCCCGGACAGCGACAACCCGACATTGACAGACAGGAAATTCAGGATCGATTCGGCAGCGATACGGTGCTTGGCTTCTTCCATATAGACAGCAAACCTGACGATCGGAACTTCTGCACCGGGCTGGCAGAATTAAAACAAAAGATTGCTAGTGTCGCCGCATCTCTTCCCGAAATGGGACGTTCTGTTCCCGCAAACTGGCAGCGAGTGCGGGAAATCTTGCAGACAAACGACAAAGCCTATCTGCCCTACGATAATGTCCTTGCCATCTGCGCTCAACACGGAATCGATAAGGAACAAGCAGAAGTTTTCCTTCGCATTTCCGATAGGTTGGGGTATTTGATCCATTACGATTACGATCCAATACTGCGCGATATCGTCATCCTCAAACCCGACTGGCTAGCAAAGGCAATCAGCTTCGTACTCGATGATGAATTGACACGCCGTCGCAACGGTTTAGTAGATTTTGAGCATCTGGGCGAATTATGGAGTAATCCCCCGTTTCCAGGCGAGAACGGCTACCCCCAAGAACTACATCCCATCTTTCTCAAGCTGATGGAACGCTTCGATTTGTCCTACCGGGTGGTGCTCGACCCCGCTAAACCCAGCAATACCAGTTTGATTGCTCAACTTGTACGCGATACACGCCCGGAATTGCCCAATTGGGGAGAGCAACCGGAAGCGGGAGACAGACAACAAGTGCAAATCTGCCGGATTGTGGACGATCGAGGACAACTTGCAGTAGCAGAAGGATTGTTTTACCAGTTGATTGTGCGCTTGCACAAATACTCACTGGGGCGCTGCAATTACGAAAAAAGTATCCATTGGCAACGGGGTTTGATGCTTGATAATGAGTACAACGGTCGGGCATTGCTGGAATATGTTAACACTGATGTAAAAATTACCGTGCGGGCGGCTTATCCAGAACGGTTCTTGTCTTATCTCACGGAAGAGATTAAATGGCTAGTCAAGTATAAGTGGAAAGGATTGCAATGTAATGTGATGGTTCCCTGCATTGCGCCTTGCGGTAAAAATTCGCCTGGAAATGGGCTATTTGAGGTAGAGACACTAATTGACAGCAAAAAGAAGAATCGTCATGAGTATCCCTGTCCCATTTCAGGCTGTGGTGAATGGCAAAACATCGATTGTCTCCTGAATAACGCGCCGACTACTCAACCCCCATCGCAAGAAATCGGCATTCAGCAGTTCCGAAATATTGTCAAAGACGAGCTAAAAATTATCCGCAAAGATTTAGTAATTTTCGATCGTCGAGGTCAAGAACGTTTTGAGTCATTGTCTCAAGATCAGCGCAAGATTCTCAGCCAAATCGATGAGGAATTTGCGTCGCTGATGCAAATGTTCACAGATGAAGCGAAAGATGGCCCGCGCCTGTTCAGTTTCAAGCCCGTCGATCCGAAGTTTCTCGATCGCCCCAAATGGATAAGTACAAAATTGCAAATTACCCTCTGGTGCGAACACTCTCGTCAGCCCCTTCCCGCCTTAAATCCTAACGACAAGAAAAAGGGGGTTTATGAATTGGAAGTGCCCCGCGAATGGTTTATCAAAGCAGCCCCCTATCTCAAAATTTTGACCGGAACCCTGAGTCTAGTCTCACCTGTAGCGGTTGCCGGAGCTAAGTTCATGCTAGATGAGACCACTTACAAAGGGATTGAAAAGGGACTCGATTTAGGACAAAAAAGCATCGAATCTACCTTGAAAGGAAGTGAGTTAGCTACTAATTTGTCTGCCGAAACAGATGCCCCTGATTGGCAACAGGCCGAAGCAGCCATCCGCGCCCAAGGCTCGATTTTGCGAGAATTACACGCCAAGCTAAAAAAAGAAGATCCTGGTTTTGGTGGCTTGGAGCGGGTGCAGGACAGACGCCGCGAATTTCTGTGGGTTCACGAGCAGTTTGTAGAGGAGTATTAAGATTTTTATCTTGACACCTTTATTACGATCGTGTGATAATTTAAACAGGAAATCTCAAGTTCCCATGCTCTGCCTGGAAGGAGAGCAATACCAAATCCAGCATCTAAGCATCTAATCTTCAAGCCTGCCGGGGAACGAGGAAATAGTCTCGCTAAATGTCCTGACTGTTATTTCCCGGCCTAAATCCTGAGCTAGTAAATCGATACCGTCAATAACTTTATTTGGTTCTGCAATACTCAAAACCTCATAGCATTTTTCCCGATAATCGGGACGATCTTGGAAATACTGAATCGCTCGATCGAGCGGTTCCATAACTTGATAAGCTGCTTCAGCTTTGTCGATCGCCTCTTGGGGAATCGGAGTCGCTAACCTTTGCACAGCCAAGTCGATTAAATCTCTAGAATTTACCCGATCGCTCGGCCATCGATCGGCATTTGCCAACAACTTTTCTGCTATACTATCAATTTGATTCAAACAAGGAACAGGCGACCAATTTGGATAATTGGGCTGGCCAAACTCAATTCGCCCTTCACAAACCATCTCGAATTTAATAGTAGTGCCGTCAACAATAACAGGAAATCTTATCCCATACTGGTTGGCTTGAATATCGTTCGGGAGAACAATTCGTGAAGCGAAGCTATCCCCAAGGGAATCGCGACTAGCAAAAATCGCATCATAGCCCCCTTCTGCAACTTTTCGGCGCAGGAGACGGTAGCCATCATCCATCGGACACATAAAGTCAATATCCTGGCTCAACCGATATTCTCCGTGTTCCATACTTACCAACGTTCCGCCGCCAAAATACGCCCGACATTCCTGTAGAAATTCGACATTCAAGTGGCTGAGTACAGTTAATATCTTTTGATGAATTTCGCGTTTAAACATTGCTTGAGAACTTACCCCATTTTCGGGAGTTTTGGGCGAGCAACTGCTTCCCAGTTCCGCTATTAACCAAGATTGATGCTGTTGGCTAATTGCTTGAATAAAAGCCAGTTCCTCGGAGCTAGGTTTTCCCAAAACTCCCCAATAATGCCAGCCAGATTCGTAGCGGCATAGCATTTCCTTGAAACTCAATTTTTTGACATCAGCAATTTGCCAGCAAATAGCTTGAAGAAATGGGAGTTCTGCGGGAACTTTAAATGCGGTTGCTATTTCTTGATTGTTCATCTGCTTTCGGCAAAAGCGAGGCAGAGCCTCTGGAACTGCGTTACCAGGCAGAGCCTGGTAACGAGGAAATTTATTCCAGTCCGCCTTTGCGGACTTTGTTTGTGGAGCATCCGAATTCTATTCGCCGGGTTCTATTCCGTAGGTTACTAACTTCCCGATAAAATCTCTTCGAGTGCTAATTTCAGCGTCGGATATTGATATTGAAAACCACTAGCTAAAGTTTGTTTCGGCAACACTTTCTGCCCTTCCAAAACAAGTTTTGCCCCGTCTCCCAACAGCATTTCTAAAGCAAAACCTGGCACCGGCAACCAAGAAGGCCGCTTTAAAACTTCCCCTAAAGTTTGACACAATTCATTCATCCGCACCGGATTCGGTGCTGTCGCATTCAAAACACCTTCAACTTGCGGATTTTGCAAAGCGTACAAAATTAAATCAACCACATCCTCGCGATGAACCCAAGAAAACCACTGTTTCCCAGTGCCGAGGGGGCCACCAGCAAATAGTTTAAAAGGTGGCAGCATTTTTGCCAGCGCGCCTCCCATTCCCAAAACTATCCCCAGCCGCAAAATTGCTAGCCGCGTTCCCGCATTTTTTGCAGGTTGGGCGGCTGCTTCCCAGTCTTTGCAAACTGCTGCTAAAAAATCATCCCCAGCAGGGCTAGTTTCGTCAAATTCAGCGGTTTCGCTGGTTCCGTAATAGCCGATCGCCGATGCGCTAACAAACACCGATGGTCTAGGATTAGCATTGACGATCGCCTCGACCAATTTTGCCGTCGTCAGTCTGCGACTGTCCAGAATTGCTTGCTGGCGCGCCTCCGTCCACCTTTCCTCTGCAATCGGCACTCCGGCTAAATTGACAACAGCGTCGCAGCCCGCGATCGACTTTTGCCAATCACCAGACTCCGCTGGACTGTAGGCGACAACTTCCAAATTCGGATAAGCTGAAGCGGGAAAAACTCGGCCAGCCTTCGCCGCATCCCTGCTCAAAACCACCACTTGATGTCCCGCAGCTTGCAGCTTCTCCACCAGCCGGCTACCTACAAATCCCGTTGCTCCCGCGATCGCTACTTTCATCTTTTACCAATAATGCACAGTTCTAGCAGTTTAGACGATCGTCCAAACTTGTTTTGAATTATACAAAACTAGAGAGCCTGCCCGATCGCCTCCCCACAAGCTTTCTGTATTTTGATTAAACTGATATGGACGCGAGGAACACAAACCATGCCAGCAAAAAAATCAAAGCTTCTAATTGCTGCCTCCACCGTCGCAGCAGGTAGCGCTGCGGTCTACTTTTACTTCCAGGGTTTGAGCCAACAAGTATCCAACCCTCAAGACAGCGCCAAAGTTGTGCCCGACGAAGCAATGATGGCCGCGTTTATCTCCCCCAATCCGCAAGCGTTGTCCAAGTTGCAGCGATTTGGCACGCCAGGAGCTCAAAAGTTGATCGGTCAGGGTTTGAAGGGCTTTCAAGAACAAAGCTTGGCAGGCACTCAAATCGACTTTGACAGGGACTTAAAGCCTTGGTTAGGGGGGGTGATGGTCGCTTTGCTGCCCCCTGATGCTGTGACGAATACAGAGCCTCCAAAACTACTGGTAGTCGTCAGCGTGAAAAATAAAATTAGCGCTTGGAATTTTGCTAATAAATTAAAATCTCAGCCCGGTGCAACTACTCAAGAAACCGAGTATAAAGGAGTTAAAATTTTTGAGATTGCAGAGCCAACTGGCAAGCGCTACAGTGTGGCTTTGCTGAACGACCAATTAGTGATGGCTCCTTTGAAAAAGCCTGTGGAATTGGCGATCGATACTTTTAAAGGAGAACCCTCTCTCGCTACGCAGCAGAGCACAACTAAGTTTTTTGCAGAGAGTGCTGGTGTCAAGAATCCGATCGCAACTGTTTATATTGCTGATTATCCTGCTGCAATTGAGCAATTAAAAGCTAATTTACCCGCAGATATCCAGTTGCCTTGGACAGTGTTTTCGCAGTTCAAACAAGTCAAGTCAATGGTTGCGGGAATTGGTGCGGATAGTGCGGGATTGAGGGTAAAAACTATCGCTCAGTTAGATCCTAAATTCGTCCAGCAAAATCCACAAGTCCCATCGAAATTGTTACCCAGATTTCCCGGCGAAACTATTGCTTTAGTCGGCGGCAAGGGACTAGATCAAATTTGGTCGCAAGCGACAGCCCAGGCGAAAGATAGTCCGGAAGTTGACAGGGGAGTTCAGCAGGTGAGGAGTAGTTTTAAGCGGTTGGATTTGGATGCGGATCGTGATGTTTTTGGTTGGATGAACGGGGAATTTGCGATCGGGGCGATCGGTTCCAATCAAGGGATTTTGTCTCAGTTGGGGATGGGGGCGGCGATGATTTTTGAAACGAACGATCGCCCTGCTGCAGAAGCAACCCTGAAAAAACTCGATGCGATCGCCAAAAGCAATCCTACAGTCAGTGTCGCCCCCAGACAAGTTCAAGGCAAAGAAGTTACGGAGTGGCAAATACCCCAGCAAGGCACTTTATTCGGGCACGGTTGGCTGAATGAAAATTCTGTGTTTGTAGCTTTCGGCGGGCCTTTAGTTGATGTGATTACTTCGACGCCACCGCAACCGTTAAGCAGCAGTCCGAGTTTTCAGGCGATCGCTACTTCTTTACCGCGGGCCAATCAAGGTTATTTTTACATAGATATGGAAAAAACCATGTCTTGGGCTAACCAATATTTGCTCGCAGTACAGCCAAATTTAGTTTCGCCCCCCGCCGCTGAATTGCTGAATTCTCTCCGAGGAGTTAGCGTAGCCACAGCTTCTACGCAACCGACAACTGCTGAGTTGGAGATGCTTTTTGCCTTCAAATCTAACAATTAGGGAATTTGTAATCGCTAATTTGTAATCGGTAATTCTTCCTTAATTCTTTCTATCCGTTAAATCCCGTACACGGCTTTGTTGCCGGACTTTTTTCTGACCAAAAAAAGATGCTGCCCTCAATGGAGGGCAGCTACTCAAATAAAGCATCTTAAAGTCTCTCAAAACTTCAGAATTAACCTTCAGACATTCCTGATTTATTCGGCAATTGCAAATCATCCGGGTCTACGTAGTGACAAACTGCTTTGTCCATGCAAATCAAGGCCCAGCCGGATTTATCGATGCTCATCAACTTGTAAGAAGCTGGCTGAATAAAGAAACCTTTGTGGTTGCGGGTTGCTGGTTTGATGTTAACGTGGCTGTCATTGCTCATGTTTTTACAACTCCTAGTATTATCGTAGTAAAATCTGAAAACCGCTGAGCGGGTTTGTCAATCGTCTAAGTCTTCAAATACTAGCACTGACTTTCTGAGTTTTCCATAAAGTTATTTATTGATTTATTACGATGTCGTAATAAACCGCAAAGCCACTTTCGTCGATCCCCGCCCACACATTGACTTGTTTGCGCGGTTACGGCTCCAGAAGCCACTGTTTAACGCGGGCGAGACTCTTCCAGTCGGGTTTTCTCTTTAATCCTTCTTCAAAATTTTTTTTAACTTCGTCGAGCAACTCTTCGGAAGCCATGAGAAGTTGCTGAGCCACTTCGACGTGGGGGCGCACTCCTTTATCTTTGAGATCCAGGATCGCTACTGCTAGGTTGATGCGAGCTTGGGGGTCGTGAGGGTTCAATTTAACGGCTGTTTTCGCTGCCTTTTGAGCCGGTGCAGGTTTATTTTCCAACAGGTAGAGCCACGCGAGGCTAGCCCAGGCATTGCCATTTTTGGGAGCTTTTTCGCACACTTCTTTAAACACGGGGATCAGATTAGCCGGGGCTTCGCCAGCTTGGTAGCGATCGAAACCGTCTTTAAACAATTCTTCAGGGGTCATTCGATTTTAGATTTTAGATTTGGGATGTTGCATGGAAAAGGGCATGGGGCAGTTAACAACTTTCTGCCCCATGCCCTCTTTTCCGATTTATGTAGAAAAAGAACTGCCACAACCGCAAGTTTGAGTTGCGTTGGGGTTAGTAAACTGAAAGCCGCCCCCAATCATAGCATCGCTGAAGTCGAGAACCAAACCGTAGAGATAAAGAATGCTTTTGCGATCGCAAACTACCTGAAAACCGTCGTAGTCGAACACTTCATCGTCGGATTTCACAGTGCTTGGATCTGCGAAATCCATCACGTAGGACATTCCAGAGCATCCGCCCTGGCGCACCCCTACCCGCAAGCAGAGGTCTTTACCTTGTTTTTCTCTCAGGGCTAAAACTTGACGGACAGCAGAGTCCGTCATTTGAATGCCGCGCTTTTCAGAAATCGCTTGAGTCATAATTTGCCGAACTCCTGAGACTGTCTAATGCTAAGAGTTTAATCTTATCCCTCCATTGTACAGGCATTCGCCGGAAGGCATTCGGTTAGATGCTGAAGGCCGAATTTTTAGCTTCTAACTTTTAATTCCCGTGGGGCCTCGTTCCCAAGCTTGATGCCCTCTCCCCCTATAGGGTTTATGATTGAGAAGCAGCGGTTGACCGGCTACCGGCACCGCAACAATGCTTCACCCAACGGGCTTACTCTATGGCAGCGCTGAATCGCTCTACTCTTCGTCGGCTACAAAACTTACCTCAAATTCCCAGCGTGTGGGAGGGCGATCGCCGACCCTTATCTAATGCTGACTCGCACATGATGCTAGATGACGATGACGTTCTAGAAGCTGGTGGCGAGTGCATTCTCTGGGTCGATGGCTCCGAAGGAGTCGTGAGGGCTATGGACATGGTAGGCCCAGATGCCGGCCCAGAGGCGATCGTCCGGGCCCTGCTACGGGCAATGGAACATCCCCAAAGTCCGGCTCCCGCAGTCCGCCCCCAAAAAATAGTAGTCAAAAACCGAGAAATTCAATTTTATCTGCGGGGCGTACTTCAAGATTTAGGCATTTCCATTGACTATGTGCCGGAATTGCCCCTAATTGACGAAATCTTTCGCGGCATGGAAGAGGTCGCGATCAACAGACCTCCTGAGTTGCCCCCTCAGTATGCTGAAGTTTTAATGGAAAAAGCGGCTCAAATTTGGCAGGACGCTCCGTGGCGGACTTTGAGCGAACACCAAATTATATCTATTGAAATCAATCAATGGGATGTCGCCAGCCTCTACGTGTCCGTATTAGGCCAAGGCAGAATGGATTACGGAGTTTTACTGTATCGTTCTCTAGAATCCTTGAAACGGTTTCGAGAACGAGTCGTCAATAATGATGAATCTTTTGAAGATTTAGAACAGGCTTTTTTAGGGCAAGACTGTTTGTTTCTCACCTTTGAAAGTGCAGCAGATATTGATGAGGACGACGACGAAATTGATTTAGCTGATTTGCCTCCATCGGAAATTGAACCAAATTTCGGCAACCTGCATCCTTTAGAAGGATTGCGATCGATTCTTTACGAAGAAGAAGCCCTCACGATGTTAGTTGCTCTCGAAGCATTTCATCGCTTTTTCCGCAACGGTCGCCGGAAATTGGGATCAGACACTTTTCCCAGTCTTAGCAGCCGCTACCGCATCCCAGTTCCGCAGCCTGACGGAGAAATTCAACAGGTATCCGTTAAAGTTTCAACGATGCCGGATGTGTCAGACGAATTATTACAGATGCTCGGTGATGAGGATGATGACGAGGATGAGGATGATGATGACTTTGACAAGCCACTGCTGCGGGACGATTTGGTGCCGCAAAATTCATTTTTGAGTCTCGGCGCCGTACCTTGGGAAACGGTAGAGTTCCTGCGCCAAAATGTCCAGTTTCACCAAGGTGCAGAAATTGATATTAATACCGCCGGAGATGGTTTGCCGGTGGTGATGATCCAAACTTCTCATCCGAAGGCAAAAACTATGATTCAGGATTTGAAAGAAGCTGGAGGCGTCAAGGGGATTGGTTTTAATCCGGGCGAAAATCCTTTTCAGGATGAGCAATATGACTTGGGTATTTTGCAAACCAAAAATGGGGAGCTGTATTTGTTTGGAGAGTTTAATGAAGACGATCCGGTGCATCAGGAAGCTCGCAAGAAGTGGGATCGCCGCTGTAAATTAACCAACGGTTGGTGCGGTTTGATTATTGCTAAAGGGTTGATGGGTGCTTCTCGCGGTCAGCCTCAGTTTAAGGATATGATCGCTTTGCTTGAGGTGCGCTGGGTGTCTGCTAAAGACTTGGGAATTGGGCCACTTCAGTTGATGCCGATGTTTTGAAGTTAGTTGACTGTTGAATGTTGACTGTTTTGAGAATAAAGAGGTAAAAGTAATTTGTAAGGTGCGCTGGGGCGCACCATAGTTTTTAAATTATTAAGGAGAATGATTATGTCAAATTCTACTCAAAAGCGAGAAGTGTTAGTCGCCCTTGATGCTGAATTCGCGGAGAAAATAGACCAATTTACTGATAATTGGACGGAGGCGATCGAACAAGCTCTCCGTCTCTGGTACGCTAAGCAAATAGAAGATAAGTTGCGGAAATTTTATCAAAACCGCAGCCAAGAAGATATTGAGGATGAAAAAGAATGGTTTAATTTGGTAGAGGAACAGATAGAAGAAACATGGAGCAGCGATGGACTCTAACTCAATAGCGAACACTTATCCTCGCCAATGTGAGATTTACCTTTCAAGAGCTTTGCGTCAGTTAGGAGATACCAAAAAAAGACCTGTAGTTGTGGTTTCTCCCGATATCCGCAACGAGTTTACGGATTCTGTCATTGTTGTTCCTTTCACCAGTAACCTTGCAGGAGTAGAAAATCCTACTCGCGTCTTGATTCCTGCGGGTGAGGGAGGATTGCAAGCTGATTCTCTAGCTGTATGTGAAAACGTTTCTGCTTTGCGACAGACATTTCTAGAACAAGGCCCTTACGGTCAAATTAGTGCTGTGTCTTTGGCAAGAATTCAGAGGGCTGTACAAGTGTCGATCGGCATTTACGAACTTTAATAATATTTCTGATATTCTAAATTTTGTTACAATTTGTAAAAATACTGTAAAGGATAGGTAAAATGCGGGTTGCGATCGCAGGTGCGGGACTAGCTGGAATGACCACAGCAGTCGATTTAGTGGAGGCCGGCCACGAAGTAGAAATTTTTGAATCCCGCCCGTTTGTCGGCGGCAAAGTCGGCAGTTGGGTAGATCCCGACGGCAATCACGTTGAAATGGGTTTGCACGTCTTCTTCGGCTGTTATTATAACTTATTTGCGCTGATGAAAAAAGTGGGAGCTTTTGACGATTTGCTCCTCAAAGAACACGTCCACACTTTTATTAATCGAGGCGGCGAAACTGGTTCTTTAGATTTTCGCTTTCCCGTGGGTGCTCCTTTGCACGGTTTGAAGGCATTTTTCACGACATCTCAGCTATCCGTACAAGACAAAATTCAAAATGCGATCGCCCTGGGAACTAGCCCGATCGTCCGAGGTTTGATAGACTTTGACGGGGCCATGAAAACTATCCGCGATTTGGATAAAATTAGCTTTGCTGACTGGTTCCGCAGCCAAGGTGGCAACCAAAACTCGCTCAAAAGAATGTGGAATCCGATCGCCTACGCACTGGGTTTTATCGACACAGAAAATATTTCTGCCCGGTGTATGTTGACAATCTTTCAATTCTTTGCATCAAAAACCGAAGCCTCTGTCATGCGGATGCTGGCTGGTTCTCCCAACGAATATTTGCACAAACCAATTGTGGAATATTTGGAAAAGAAAGGAGCAAAAATTTACACGCGGCGCAGAGTGAGAGAAATTCAGTTTGAAGAAGGCGAAGAAACCCGCGTAACAGGCTTGGTAGTAGCTAACGGCGAAACAGAAGAAAATATTACCGCAGACGCTTACGTTTTCGCCTGCGACGTGCCCGGAATTCAGAAAATATTGCCCCCAGCTTGGCGCAAATGGTCAGAATTTGACAACATTTATAAATTAGATGCTGTGCCGGTTGCTACAGTACAATTGCGGTTCGACGGTTGGGTAACGGAACTGGAAGACGAAGCCAAGCGCAAACAGTTGAGCCACGCTGTAGGAATCGATAATTTGCTATATTCAGCAGATGCAGATTTTTCTTGTTTTGCAGATTTGGCGCTGACAAGCCCCAAGGATTATTATCAAGAAGGAAAAGGTTCGCTGTTGCAGTTGGTGCTGACACCGGGAGATCCGTTTATTAAACAAAGCAATGAGGCGATCGCCCAACACGTACTTAAGCAAGTTCAGGATTTATTCCCGTCAGCGCGGGAATTAAACATGACTTGGTACAGTGTAGTTAAGCTAGCTCAATCTTTGTATCGCGAAGCACCGGGAATGGATGTTTTCCGCCCTGCTCAAAAAACTCCGATCGCCAATTTCTTTCTAGCAGGAAGTTACACTCAGCAAGACTACATTGATAGCATGGAAGGAGCGACACTTTCAGGCCATCAAGCGGCTAAGGCAATTCTCGAAGCTTACAGTCATTAGTCATCAGTCGTCTCGATCCCCCCTAACCCCCCTTAATAAGGGGGGAAAAGAGCGTTCTCAAAGTCCCCTTTATTAAGGGGGATTTAGGGGGATCGAAAAATCGACTACAAGTGATATTCCTAGTTCCCCGGCTATGCCTGGGAATGCCGATCAGGAGGCTCTGCCTCCAATATTCGAGAGGAAAAGCGAGGCGGAGCCTCTGGATCTGCGTTACCCGGCTATGCCTGGTAACAAGAAACAAACAATTCTTCAATCTAAAATCTAAAATCTAAAATCTAAAATCGCATGACTGATTGGTTAGAACACAGCGTCCAAGTAGAAGTGGCAATTCCCATCGAATTAGCGTGGCAACTCTGGTCAGATTTAGAGCAAATGCCGCGCTGGATGAAGTGGATAGAATCTGTTCATGTTCTCGAAGAAGATCCAGAATTGTCTCGCTGGAAACTCGCAACTGGCGGGTTAGAATTTAGCTGGCTTTCTCGGATTCTCAAATTAGTGCCGAATCAGATAATTCAGTGGGAATCGGTAGACGGTTTGCCAAATCGAGGTGCGGTAAGATTTTACGATCGCAAAGACAGCAGTATCGTCAAGCTGACAGTGGCTTACGGAATTCCCGGCTGGCTGGGAAAATTGATGGATAACCTATTTCTGGGCCGCGTGGTTGAATCGACAATTCAGGCTGACTTGGAAAGGTTTAAAGAGTATGCTCTGAAAGTAAAAGCGACATCTTAAATTCTGAGGACTAAAGTCGTTTGGTTTTTAATTGTAACGCGAGAGTCGATCGCCCCCCGGCCTCAGTATCATAGAGATGTGCTGCTGATTCCTTCTCGGTTCAGTTATGAGTTACTGCCTAAACCCCGCCTGTCAAAACCCGCAAAATGCCGATCGTACCCAATTCTGCCTGAATTGCGGCTCCAAACTGTTGCTGAGAGAGCGTTACCGCGCCCTCAAACCCCTGGGGCGCGGCGGTTTTGGTCGCACTTTTTTAGCAATAGACGAAGACAAACCCTCAAAACCCCGCTGTGCAATTAAACAGTTTTTCCCGCTATCTCAAGGTACCAGCAGCAGCGAGAAAGCAGCAGAATTATTCAACCGAGAAGCGGTGCGGCTGGACGAATTGGGGAAACACCCGCAAATTCCCGAACTGCTGGCGCACTTTCAGCAGGAACGCTATCAGTATTTGGTACAGGAATTTATAGAAGGTCAGAATTTACAGGAAGAGTTGGCGCGGACTGGGCCTTTTAGCGAAAGTCAGATTCTCAGTCTGCTGAAGGATTTATTGCCAGTATTGCAGTTCGTGCACGATCGCAGTGTAATTCACCGAGATATTAAACCGCCCAATATTATCCGCCGCCGCATTTCTCAAACTCCCACCATTTATACTTACCCAACATTAACCGGGGAATTAGTTTTAGTTGATTTTGGCGCTGCAAAAGTTGTGGAGGGTTTGAGACACACCGGTACAGTCATCGGTTCTCCCGAATTCGTGGCGCCGGAACAAATTAGAGGTCAAGCGGTTTATGCCAGCGATTTGTACAGTTTAGGAGTAACTTGCATTTATTTGCTGACTCAAATATCTCCTTTTGATATGTTTGATATCAATCGAGATGCTTGGGTTTGGCGAGACTTTTTAAAAGTTCAAATCGATCCGAAATTAAGTCGCATCCTCGACAAAATGATCGAACCAAGTCTCAGTCGCCGCTACAAATCAGTAGCTGAGGTATTGAAAGATTTGCAGCTGCAGTCGGCGGGGGCGGGCATGGGGACACCGCCCCTACCACCGCCTAAAATTTCCGTGCCGCAGAGAACCCCTGCGGTGCAGAATGCAGTGCCACCAACGGTTGCAGGCACAATTCTACCTGTGCCGCCGATGCAGCGGGTTGTACCCGCACGCGCGCCCACTTGGAGGTGTGTTCATACTCTGGTAGGGCATTCTAATGCTGTCACGTCGGTAGCTTTCAGTCCAGATGGCGCGACTTTAGCTAGCGGCAGTGAGGACAAGACGATTGAGATGTGGAAGTTGGAGACCGGTAAGCGGTGGTACACTCTCACGGGTCATTCTGACTGGGTGACTTGTGTGGCGTTTAGTCCTGATGGCGCTACTTTGGCTAGTGGCGGCCGTGATAAAACAATTCAAATTTGGGACTTGAATAAGGGTAAGTGGTGGTACACTCTCACGGGTCATTCTGACAGGGTTTATGCTGTGGCGTTTAGTCGGGATGGTCAGGTTTTGGCTAGCGGCAGTCGGGACAAAACTGTGCAGTTGTGGAATTTGAATAAGGGAAGGCGGATGTCGGCTTTGACGGGTCACGCTGGCGGGGTGGAGGCGGTGGCTTTTAGTCCTGGCGGGGAGTTTTTGGCTAGTGGCAGTCGGGATATGACTGTGCAGTTGTGGGATTGGCAAAAGGGTCGATCGATTTGTACTTTAGCAGAGCACGGGGATTGGGTGCGGGCGATCGTTTTTGCGGCGAACTCCCCCAACTCCCTGGCCGGTCAGACCCCCCCCAGCCCCCCCTTGGTAAGGGGGGGAGTAGGAGAAGGATTGATTTTGGCTAGCGGCAGTCGGGATGGTACGGCGAAGCTGTGGCGGGTGGATGCAGAGGGGCGAGGGACGCTGTTGCGGAGTATGAGGGACAATTCTGGGGATGTTTTGTGTCTGGCGTTGAGTCCCGATGGTCGGGTTTTGGCGACGGGGAGTCGGGATGGCACGATTTATTTGTGGGATGCGGGTACGGGGGGTTTGCTGGAAATTCTGACGGGCCACGGGGGGGAGGTTTTGTCGGTGGCGTTTAGTCCTGATGGGGGGAGTTTGGCTAGTGGTGCGGGCGATCGAACTGTGAAGATTTGGCTGGGGATTGGGCATTAGGGGCGATGTCAAGAGTGCCCGCTTAAAAAAATCTCATATTTCTGCTTGACAGGCGATCGAATGTTCTGCTACATTAGGAATTCGTGAGGACGCATAGCTCAGTTGGTTAGAGCACTACGTTGACATCGTAGGGGTCACTGGTTCGAGTCCAGTTGTGTCCATAAATTTCCATCATTTATACATCCAGGGTTTGAGGTTGGCCGTCCTACCGAGAGTGTGGTCTTTCGCTGGACAATTAACCTATTAGTTAGATAATGAACTAACAAATCTGACACACCCTACTGAGTCAGAATCAAATGATATTAGAGCATTGGAGACTTTACGATGACTCAAGCAATATCCAAGTTAATGACTTTTGATGAATTCCTGGAATGGAAACCAGAAAAGGGACGCTATGAATTACATAACGGACTTATTGTTGAAATGGCAAATCCAACTGGTAAACATTCAGCGAGCGCGGGTTTTCAAGCGATAGAATTGGGTTTAGAAATTCGGCGATTACAACTTCCTTACTTTATTCCCAAGGAATGTACCATTAAATTTAACGATAACTCGGGCTACGATCCAGATGTGATTGTATTAGATAAACAAGCCGTAGAAGCCAATGAGCCTCGATGGGAAAGAGAATCAGTTATTACTCAGGGAAATTCGGTTAAATTAGTTATTGAAGTTGTCAGCACAAATTGGCGCGATGATTATGCACACAAAATGATTGATTATGAAGCATTAGGCATTCCTGAATATTGGATTGTAGATTATTTGGGTTTAGGGGGTGGCCGTTATATTGGTTATCCCAAACAGCCTACTTTATCGGTTTATCAGTTAGTAGATGGTGAGTATCAAATTAAGCTGTTTCGGGGAGAGGAAAGGATTGAATCAGCGGTGTTTCCCGAGTTAAATTTGACCGCTAAGCAAATTTTTAACGGTGGATAAGTGCTGAGGCGATCGCATAGCTAAGTTGGTTAGAGCACTACAATGGCATTGTAGGGGTCACTTGTTATAGTCCAGTTTTGTCACCTAAAACCCGCCCACAAAGCGGGTTTTGTTTTTTCTACAACCAAACTGGTAGATTTGGCATTATCAATTAGGAATGACAGAATATGTCTAGGGCAGAGATTTAGTACAGTCGCCACGTTTTGTCGAGGCTGTTGCTGGGCAGTTGCGTAGTTTGCATGAGTTCGCTGTTAAAGAAACGCTAGCCCCATTTTCGTCGGCACTATCCCCATCCGTGAACAAAGCGCAAGCAAGCAGAACAAGAAAGAGAACAACAGTTAGAATGCGCTCGCCTTGCATGGTCCCAAGCACAAGCCACTAACCGGATTCAAGACGAATTTTTAGCGGTGCTGTCCCATGAGTGGCGATCGCCCGTGTGCTTAAACACTGAATGAGTTAGGTTTTGGGCATATTATATCTTGATTCCCTAACAATAACTGGCATAATAGGTAAATAGGCAGGACTAACCGCAATGAATGTAGAACGTACACACTCCTTGAATGATGGACAAGAGCTGACTGTAAATTTTTCTCAAGAGCTATGTACGCACTGCCAACTACTCGAAGCACGACGATTTGCGGTGATAGTCGATCACATGGCTGAGGCTTTTATTTCTATTAATTCAGAGTGGCACTGCACCTATGTCAACCATAAAGCAGAGCAGCTTTTAAACAGGAAGCGGCAACACCTGATAGGCAAAAATATATGGACTATATTTTCGGTCGATCTTACCTCTGAGCTATATAAGTATTGTCATCGAGCGATCGTAACGCCAACGGCGATCGAGTTTGAAGAACACTACCCCTCACTCAACAAGTGGTTGAGAATTCGCCTCATCAAGAGTGAAGATGGCTTACTTATTTACTTCCAAGACACGACTCAAACATCTCAACTCGATCGACAATTGAAAGCCGAAATCACCAAGTGCCAGCAGGTGGAAGCCACTCTTCAGAAAGAACAGGACTTTTTGAAGGCAATCCTAAACAACGTTCAAGCTGGCATTGTCGCTTGCGATGCCGATGGCATATTGACTGTATTTAACCAAGCAGCTAAAGATTTTCATGGATTACCTCAGCAGCCAGTTCCACCGGATCAATGGGCCCAGTATTATGACTTGTATTTGCCCGACGGCAAAACACGGATGAATACAGAGGATATTCCCCTGTTTCAGGCATTGCAAGGAAAGAATGTTCGTGAGGTGGAAATGATGATTGTTCCGCAGCATGGAACTGCGCGAATGCTGTTAGCAACTGGACAGGCGATTATTGCCGCCAATGGCGAAAAACAGGGTGCTGTTGTGGTGATGCACGACATTACAAAACGCAAGCAGGCCGAAACTGCTGTGCGTGAGGGTGAAGCGCAATTATCGAGCATCTTCCAAACTATTCCTGATGGCATCACTATTCTAGATTCTACCGGACAGATTATTGCCGCTAATAAGGCAGCAGAGAGGATTTTAAGATTAACTAGCAGCGAAATTGTGGAGCGAGGCTATAACGATCCATCCTGGTTCATTACAACCGTGGAAGGTCATCCTTTCCCAGAAGAGGAACTGCCGTTTGCGAGGGTTATGCAAACAGGTGAGCCTGTTTATGGTATTGAACATGGCATTAGCCATGCCGATGGAACTCGCACGATTCTCTCGATCAATGCTTCCCCTTTGTTTGACGCAGAGGGACAAATTATCAATATCATTGCTGCTTTCAGCGACATTACTGAACGCAAGCAAACCGAAGACGAACGAGTACAACTTGTTCAAGAACAGGCAGCCCGTGCTTTAGCAGAGAATTCTCAACAACAATCAGCATTTTTAGCCCAAGTCAGTGCTGTCCTTTCCTCTTCACTAGAGTATGAACAAACTCTCCAAAGCGTTGCAAAGCTGGCAGTTCCTTATTTTGCAGATTGGTGTAGTGTTGATGTGCTGAATGACGATCGCACAATTGGTCGGGTTGCAGTTGCTCATTCAGATCCCGAAAAAGTGAAGTTGGGCTGGGAGTTGGCTCAACGCTTTCCGAGACATCTTGATGATGGGTATGGCATTTCTAAAGTCATGCAAACAGGACAGATTGAAATTGGGATTGAGATTACAGATGAACAGTTAGTTGCCACAGTGCCGAATGGTGAATACCTGGAAATCTTACGTGGAGTTGGGTTAAAGTCCTGCATCATTGCACCGCTACAGGCACGCGGGCGCGTGTTGGGTAGCATTACCTTTGTGTTTACTGAATCCGATCGCCGCTATCGCCTGGAAGACATTCCCTTGGCTGAAGATTTGGCTCAGCGAGCAGCGATCGCCATTGATAATGCTCGTCTCTATAATGAAACACAACAAGCGAAATTAGCCACCGAACTCGCTGCTAACCGGACGGCTCGACTGCTGGCGGTGATGACGGCTTTGTCTGAATCGCTAACCTCGGCTCAAGTGGCTCAGGTGATTATTGAACAGGGAATGTCCGCACTGGGAGCAAGTTCTGGTTTGGTTGCCGTATTAAATCAGGATGCAAGCGAACTGGAGATTATTCAAGCCATTGGCTATGAGCACGTAGGAGAATTTCACCGCAGTTTTTCGATTCATGCACCCTATCCTCTGGCAGAAGCCGTGCGAAGTGGGCAACCTGTTTGGCTAGAAACTATTGAAAACCGAATTGCCCGTTATCCTCATTTAGCCGAAGCGTATGCCAAGGCTGGTTCAGAAGCCTGGATTTCAGTACCATTGTTGATTGAAGGACAAGCCGTTGGTGGACTATCGCTGAGTTTTTCGAATGTTCCCCAACTTTCCGAGAGCGATCGCGCTTTTGTTTTGGCACTGGCACAGCAGTCGGCGCAGTCGATCGACCGAGCACGGCTCTACGAGTCAGAACAGCAAGCACGGACACAAGCAGAAGCAGCTAACCGAATTAAAGATGAGTTCTTAGCTGTCTTGTCGCACGAATTGCGAACTCCGTTGAATCCGATTCTGGGTTGGACTCGACTGCTGCGAAGGGGAACCCTGGATTCTCGCAAGACGGCGCTAGCTCTCGAAACGATTGAACGCAATACCCAGTTGCAAGTTCAACTGATTGAGGATTTGCTGGATATTTCTCGCATTCTGCAAGGGAAGCTGAGTTTGGACTCTACTCCTATTAATTTGAAAACAACTTTTAAAGCTGCGCTCGAAACAGTTAGTTTAGCCGCCGAAGCGAAAAACATTCAAATTCAAACTCATCTAGAACCCAATGTTGGCGATGTGTTAGGAGATGCTACCCGATTGCAACAGGTTGTCTGGAATTTGCTCACCAATGCCATTAAGTTCACCCCAACTGGAGGTCGAGTTGAAGTTGAACTAAAAAAAATTGATTCCTATGCTCAAATTCAAGTCAGGGATACAGGGAAAGGGATTAAGCCAGAATTTATTCCCTATGTATTTGACACATTTAGACAAGCCGATAGCAGTATTACCAGAAGCTTTGGTGGGTTAGGGCTGGGATTAGCGATCGTGCGTCACGTCGTTGAGCTACATGGTGGGACTGTCAAAGCCGAAAGTTTTGGAGAAGGACAGGGATCAACATTTACTGTCACACTTCCTTTATTAGCCAGAAGCAATGATGCAAACAGCGATCGCAATGATAATCTCTCACTCAAATCTCACTCTTCACCCTTGGCTAGATTATGTATCCTGGCCGTCGATGACGAAGTAGACAATTTAGAGTTAGTTCAATGTATTTTGGAGGAAGCGGGAGCCACAGTGATCTCTGTATCTTCAGCAAAAGATGCGCTACAAAAGCTCAATGAATCTAAGCCAGATGTTTTGATTGCTGATATTGGGATGCCACAAATTGATGGCTATATGTTGATTCGTCAAGTCAGACAACTATCCACACAGGAGGGAGGAGAAATTCCCGCGATCGCCCTGACAGCGTATGCAGGGGAGACAAATCAACAGCAAGCACTAGCAGCCGGATTTCAAAGGCATCTTCCCAAGCCTGTTGAGCCTGAAACGTTAGTGGAGACAATTGAGAAATTGCTTCATCCAATAGAGTAAGGCCGAGTATTAGACATCTGTGGAAAGTAAGATTCAGCTACCTCGGTACAAGGATTTCAAATTGATTATTGGAGATGTATTTTGAGTATAGTCTGCGAAAATGTCACGAATTGAGGGCTAGCCTAATGCTGCTTGGCTTAGATGTATGAATAGGCTCTGCTAAGGCATTGCTCCCCAAACCCGATAATATATCCTTGACACCAGCCCTGGGCCGACAACGCGGGAAATTTTAACTTTGCCTCACAGTTGGGAAATTCCGATCGCAACCTTAAGCAATGTCGATCGCCCCCAGCCCACCAGTCCGCCAGTCCATCTCAGGACACGGCACCGCGCCGTGTCCTTAACCGTAACTTATCGGCGACAGCCTTCGGCGATCGCCCTTAACACCGCTAGCCGCACTTCTGGATGAGATTTTTCAAGCCCGTTGGCCCGAAAAATCCAGTGTCCGCCGCCCGCGTGTTCGATCGCAATCTTTTGTCCGTCAGGCAAAACTATTTGCCACCAATTCAACACTGTGGCTTTAATAAGGTGGCACTGAATTTCGTTCAGTTGAGCCTCCATTAATTTCAGTTGACGCATGATTGGATTTTGGGCAGATGACTTCATGATTTTTCTCATTAAATGAATTCGACTGTTTCTCGGCTTTGATTTCACTTTGCCGATTTTTGAACTTAACTTCACCTTCCGAAGTTTTCGCCTTAACTTCCCTTTCCGAAGTTTTCGCCTTAACTTCCCTTTTACCACCTTTAGGGCCAACTTTGACTCCAAAACCTTTAGACTTAACTTTTCCTGGGGCAGAAGTTGAAATCTGTTCCGTTGCCGGCTTCTTAAACTCCGCGTCTAATTGGTCTAAAATCTCCTCTTGTTCGGGAGTATGTTCGGCTGGCTGGTCTAAATTTCTGGGATTGTATTCGCCAACCAACCTTGCCAAAAATTCCGAAATAGACAGTCCGGCTGCGGCTGCTTTTTTGGTTAAAAGGGCGTAGGTGTCGGTTTTAATGCGAATTTGTTTGAGCCGGAGGTTGGGATTGTTGTCAACTGTTTCGGCAATAGTTACTGCGGTAATCCTTTCTTTTGGTATAACATCGACAACTTCTTGCCACTTTTCCTGTAAACGACAGTCGCCATATTGGTCGGTAATCGCGTGTTTGAACAAAGGAACAACTTGAGCAACGCAGCTAGGCAAAATCTCAAATCCGGCTTTAATTAAGCGCAGGCAAATGCCAGCAGCTTTGATAATTTGCGTGCAGTAAAAATACTGCCTGCCTAATGCTTGTTCGCAGTAACTTTTAAAAGTTTTGAACTTGTCTTTGTACAATCGCAGCTTTCGGATCGCGTCTAGCATGATTCCTTGACGCACGTAGTCGAGAAATCCCCTTTTAATTTCGCCTGTCAGGTAGTCTAAATCGTGAAAGGGAGATTGATTCTGGATTTCTTCTTCAAAGTCTAGCAGCGGGCCTGCAAAGTGAAAGTTGGAGGCGACATCGCCTAGGTAGAAGTTGTCAATTGATGTGGACATGATCTGGAATGGTTCGAGAAAGGGCACGATAGCACGGAAGTTGTGCGATCGCAAAGGAGAAGTTTTGGTCTGGATCTTTGATACAATTTTGAGTTGTGTTGTCCTGTGAGGTCGATCGACCTTTTACATGGCATCACCTCCTCGGAGTTGAGGAAAAGAGGCTTGAGGTATGCGCCCAAGCCGCAAAAATACGCTTGGGTATGCAGGCACAATTGATAGACACGAAAAATCCGGCGGTTCTTCAAACCTGCATTTTGACGAAAGGAGGCTCGTTGAGCGGCCTTTGTTGTGCCTACCAACATGAAGTTTACGTCTTATCAAAGTCTTTGTCAAGACGTTTGCATCATGAATATTTCGTCCTATGATAGAAGAAGATTTACAAGAAAAGGAGAAGTCTCCATTGAGACTACTCAGAGAACAAGCTGGACTAACACGCCCTCAAGTCAAAGAAAAAATCGGAATTTCCGAGCGAAGACAAGCTGACTGGGAATTAGGCAAGGCTCTACCTAACGCTGAAAACATACTTGCTATGGCTAACCTGTACCAGGTTTCTCTAAAAACTATGTTTGAGGTTTTAGGATTAGACGTAACCAAAATTCCCGATGACTTACCAAGTCGATCGCCCTCGCCTAACGACAACTAACCTGCAGGGGTTCGGAAATGTGTAGGGAAATGGGTTTGAGTCATGCACCCAAGCCCGGAAAATACTAAGGCTATAACTAAAAACTCAGAAGCCCGATCGACCTTTCATCGCTCAATCCGTGACTTTCCCTCTCAGAGCTTTAATCTGCCCTCGCTTGGTTTTGCTGTCGAGACGCTTGCGCTGGGAACTACGAGTTGCTTTGCTGGGTTTGCGCCTTTTCGGTATGACGATCGCACTTTTAATCAGTTCTTGCAGCCGTCTCAAAGCCTCCTCCCGGTTTTGTTCCTGGCTGCGGTGTTCCTGGGCTTTGATCACAATCACACCTTCGGAGGTGATGCGCTGGTCGTTGATTTGCAACAAACGCTCCTTGTAGCGATCGGGCAATGAGGAAGCTGGGATATCAAAGCGCAAGTGAATCGCACTCGCCACCTTATTTACATTTTGCCCCCCCGCGCCTTGAGAGCGAATCGCACTAATCTCGATTTCGCGATCGTCTATGAACACTGTATTAGAAATTTGTAGCATGATTCATCATCAGTGAAATTAAAGATACTGGGAAAGCAGTCCATCTTTTATATATTACTTAGTTTAGTATATAAGTTATTTACAATTCTTAGCTGTCAGGATGAATTCGATGAGTTTTTTTCTATCCCATAACTCTACGTCGTTAGATTTAGCAAGATTGTAAGCATTTTCGGTAAATCTGTTGTTGGTGATGACTCTTCCTTTATTTCCTTTGTAATGTCTGACGGCTCCTGCTACTTCTTGAACTGCTTTAATCCCAACTGGATTTTTGCTTCTTTTCGCTTGAACCACGGTTTTGGAGCCATCTTTGTATAAAATTAAATCCGCCCCATAATCTTGACTATCTTGAGTTAAAGTAACAGTATAACCAAAATTTATAAAATGAAACTCTAGAAATTTTTCAAACTCTTTTCCCGTCATTTCATCCACTTCCAAAATACCACTGTCTAATAAACGCTTTTTTTCCTCTTCTTCTTTCAATGTATCCAATACCGATGTCGCAATCACACCCAAAACGGCAGCGTCTCTTCCAATAAAAGATTTCATAAAATTACATTTTTTTAAAAGGAGTAATTATGATGGTAACAGATTTGCTCAGTATAGTTATCTACTAAGATCACAAGTAAGATAACAAGCACATTGTGATCTTAATTACTGATTCTTTTAGATTCCCGATCTAGGACTTGGGCTTTTTGTCTGCACTCAAGTTCAAGTATGGTTCAAAGAGTAAGGCGAAAGTCAAGAGATGTTTTAGTTGAGAACTGTAACAAAACTTTAATCACACCCCAACCGGAGTTTTAGAAAAAATTAATGGGGATACAGTGACAATGGGCAAGGCTGTAGCCTAAGATCGCCTTAAATTGTCAGTATCATCTCAAGGCAAGGGTGAAAAATGGCAGATATCAACGGCACGATGATGCAATATTTCCACTGGTACATTCCCGATCGAGGAACCCTGTGGGATGAGGTGAAAAATCAAGCACAAGAATTGGCTGATGCAGGTTTTACCGCACTGTGGCTGCCCCCAGCTTACAAAGGAATGGGCGGGCAAAGCGACGTTGGATATGGGGTTTACGACTTATTTGATTTGGGAGAATTCGACCAAAAAGGTTCAATTCGCACCAAATATGGTACTAAGCAGGAATATTTGGATGCGATCGCAGCCCTGCACAAATCTCATATCCAAGTCTATGCCGATGTAGTTATCAACCACAAAATGGGTGCAGATGCAGCAGAGATATTTAAGGCAACTCCTTATCCTTACCACGAGCGGCTAAATCCCAAAGGTGGGTTGCAAGAAATCAAAAGCTACACTCATTTTAACTTTCCCGGACGCAAAGGTAAATATTCCCAATTTGAATGGCACTGGTGGCATTTTGACGCAGTAGACTACAACGAATACAATAAAGACGATCGCGGCACAGTCTATTTGGTAGATGGGAGAATTTTTGATGACTATGTTGCCCTAGAAAATGGCAATTTTGCATATTTAATGGGGTGCGATCTGGATTTCCAGGATCAATGGGTACGAGATGAAATTACACGCTGGGGTAAGTGGTATCTCGACACAACAGGTGCCGACGGTTTCCGTATAGATGCAATCAAGCACATATCGTCTTGGTTTTTTCCGGAATGGTTGGATGAAATGGAGCGATATGTCGGCAAAGATTTGTTTGTTGTCGGTGAGTATTGGGCACCAAATATTGATATCCTGCACTGGTATGTCGGTTCAGTTAAGGGCAAAATGTCAGTTTTTGACGTGCCGCTGCATTACAACTTTCATTACGCCAGCCAACAGGGCGGTAACTACGATATGCGGCGCATCTTAGACGGTACAATGATGCAGCAGCAACCGACTCATGCAGTAACGTTTGTCGAAAATCACGATTCCCAACCGCTGCAAGCACTTGAATCTGTGGTAGAACCCTGGTTTAAACCTCTTGCTTATGCGATTATTCTATTGCGAAGAGAAGGTTATCCCTGCGTTTTCTACGGCGATTATTACGGTGCAGAATATGAAGACTGGGGGCGTGATGGCAATCGGTATAAAATTTTTATGCCGTCTCATCGATCGCTAATTGACAAGTTTCTCCATGCTCGCAAACACTTCGCCTACGGCCCTCAATATGACTATTTCGATCATTGGAATACCATTGGCTGGACGAGATTGGGCAATGGGAAACATCCACAGGCAATGGCAGTAATTATGAGTGACGGCCCGGAGGGTTCCAAGTGGATGGAAGTTGGTAAACCTCATGCTAAGTTTGTGGATTTAACAGGGCATATTAAGGAACCTGTTTCTACTAACGAGTGGGGTTGGGGCGAGTTTCGCTGTCAAGGCGGTTCAGTATCGGTGTGGATTCAGGAATAAGATCGGTTGGTAGTAATATTATTGTCTATTTGTAAGGTGCGCCGAAACGCACCCTACAAAAATTAATTAATCGGTAGTACCAGTTTGCAGCGATTCTTTAGCAGTCTGCGTCCACTCTGAGTGGAAGAATTCACCGCGCGGTTTGTCGGTGCGCTCGTAGGTGTGAGCCCCAAAATAATCACGCTGAGCTTGCGTGAGGTTTTGCGGCAATCTTTCGCGGCGGTAGCTGTCGAAATAGTCCAGCGAGGCGCTAAATGCTGGCACTGCAATCCCCAGTTTGCAAGCAGTAGCTAACACGTCTCGCCAAGCCGATTGGCGATCGAGAATGCTCTGTTTGAACTCCGGCGCTAACAGCAAATTCGGCAGCGTGGGGTCGTCCTTGAAAGCTGTTTTAATCTTGTCTAAAAAGCCAGCCCGAATAATACAGCCACCTTTCCAAATTCGGGAAATTTCGCTCAAACTCAAGTCGTAATTGTACGACTTCGACGCCGCGCTCAACAGCGCCATGCCTTGAGCGTAGGAGCAAATTTTCGAGCAGTAAAGCGCATCCCGAACTTTGTTCACAAACTCTTTAGTATCGCCTTCGTACTTGCCACTAGGTCCCGTCAGTTCTTGGGAAGCTTTAACGCGCTCGTCTTTGTAAGAAGACATGATTCTCGCATTCACAGCAGCGATAATTGTGGGAATGCTCACGCCCAATTCCAAAGCACTCATAACAGTCCAGCGGCCGGTGCCTTTTTGACCGGCTGCGTCCATAATTACCTCAACTAAGGGTTGCTTAGTTTCCGGGTCGTTGTACTTGAAAATATTAGCCGTAATTTCAATCAAAAACGAGTTGAGTTCGTCTGTGGTATTCCATTCGGCAAAAACTTCCTGCAATTGCTGGCCGTTCAATCCACCAACGTTTTTGAGCAAATCGTAGGCTTCAGCAATGAGCTGCATATCCCCGTACTCAATACCGTTGTGAACCATCTTCACGTAGTGGCCGGCACCCCCAGGGCCGATGAATGTGACGCAGGGGCCGTCATCTACTTGAGCCGCAATTTTGGTGAGAATTGGCTCTAGTAGACCGTAAGCAGTGCGGGTGCCGCCGGGCATTAAGCTAGCACCATTCAGCGCGCCTTCTTCGCCGCCGCTGATGCCCATGCCGACAAATCCCAGCCCCATCGATTCTAAATCTTTGGTGCGGCGTTCGGTGTCGTCGTATAGCGAGTTGCCGCCGTCAATAATCATGTCGCCCGGTGACAGCATGGGTTTGAGCTGGTCGATGACCGCATCTACGGGTTTGCCAGCTTGCACCATCACTAAGATTCGGCGCGGGGTTTCTAGGGCATCGACGAATTCTGTCAGAGTCTTGGTGCCTACAATGTTCTTGCCGGGGGCGCGTAGGGCCATGAAGTCGTCGGTTTTGGCTGCTGTGCGGTTGTATACAGCCACGGAGAAGCCTCTGCTTTCGACGTTGAGCGCGAGGTTCTCGCCCATCACTGCTAGACCGATTAAACCAAAATTTTGCTTTGTCATGCTAATAACCCGCTTGTTGTTCCCGCTTGAGGATTGATTTGCGAGAGAGGAAAGCGAGGCGGGGTGTAGCGCTTTCCGGTGGACTAAAAGTATTGGACAATAGACCTAGGAGGTTTAGGTTTATTTTTATATTCTCAGAATTGCTGTTTGGTAAATCAGTAGGGTTTTTTTAAGATTTAAGGGATATTAATGACGCGGGCAGGTGATGATAAGGCAGGTATTATGTCGATCGCGGTAACGGTAGATACAAACAAGCGGACATTTTGAGGAAAATTGAGGAGACTGTTTTAACTATGGAAGATTTGCAGTATCTCGCGGCCTGGGTGAAGGAGCAACACGCTCGCGAGTATATTTTGACTTGGCTGCTGAGTCAACAGGGTCTGTGGTGGTCTGATGGGGATATTTATCAGGCCGTTTTGCAAAAGTCGGGAAAGCTTTTGAAAGCTTATGTTCAAAAAAGGCAAGCGGGAGAGTTATTTGAGGGAATTTCTGAGAAGTTGGGAGGAGATGATAATTGGGATGATTTGGCGGCGAGTTTGGCGCGGATTGTTGCGGTTTATCAAGAGGAATTATCGCATTTGCAAGAGCGCGATCGCAAGGGGGATGGGGTAAAAAAAAATTTGATTAGCCAACCGTTGACTGGAGATCCTTTGCCGCTTTTGGAGGTGCAGCAAGCTTTGCCCGATCCTTATGCGGATACGTTGACGGGGAGATAATTGCTCATCATTTTTGTGGATGGAGGCTCATCTCAGAAACCGGGTTTCTTCCCTTATTTCTCGTACTCAACCCAAATTGTCGCAGAAACCCGGTTTCTCGCCACTTGGGCGACAGTTCTGGATCTAGATTCAAGGATTGAGAATAGGTGTAAGATCTAGAAGAAATCCGGGAAGTACATCTTCACCCGAAAGTGTAGGCGGTTGGTCAAAAGAGAAATTAATCACTTCTGCTACATCTTCAGACAACCGATAGATTTCTACTAAAGGCGTTTGGGGGTCAATTAGCCAACCTAAGCGACAGCCGTTAGTTCGATAATACCGCATTTTAGCCCGCAATGTTTCTAGCGAATCACTTTGCGATCGCAATTCAATTACAAAGTCCGGGCACAGGGGAGGAAATTTGCGCTTATCTTCTGCGGATAATGCTTCCCAACGTTCTAGGAGTACCCAAGCAGCATCAGGGGAACGCTTCGCACCGTTGGGTAATTGAAAGACTGTGGAAGAGTCAAAGACTTTTCCCAATCGAGTCTGACGATTCCACAAATTTAGGTCTGTAGTCAAATCGGAATTTCTGATGCCGCTTTCGCCGCCTGTTGGAGGCATAATAATTAGTTCTCCTTCGGGGGTTTGTTCTAATCGCCACTCTTCATTAGCGATGGACAATTGATAAAATTGTTCGTCGGTTAATGCGACGGCGGCAGGTAGGTTGAGAGTTATAGTTTCCATCGTTGATATTATCGCCAACTAGGTTTGTTTTATTATAACTCGCACTTTCTGACAATTTTCTCAAAAAGATCGCCGCTCAGAAACCGGGTTTCTTCCGATATTTCTCGTGAGAGGCGGAAAATTGTGGAAGAAACCCGGTTTCTCGCCACGCAGCTAATCCCAGGAACCGGGCTTCTTCCGATATTTCTCGTACGAGGCCGAAAATGGTCGCAGAAACTCGGTTTCTCGCCACCTAACGAGAGAAATTAGATGGCAAATCCGCGATAATTTATCACAATCACCTGCGCCAAATTCCCCACGCTAACCCACAAGTCCGCCGGGGGTTGAAAACCCCCGTCTCATAGCAAAAGTCCTCTCAAAGAGGACTGAAAGACACATTTTTGAACAAGCATTGCAATATCTCCCCAGTCGGTTTCAACAGACTTTCGCTATGAGAGAGGGGGTTTTAACCCCTGGCGGACTGTTTGTTTAACTCTAAATATAACTGCTAGCTTGACGTGTGAACATCGCACAATAAATTCCGTTTGATGCGATCAATTCGTCGTGAGTTCCTATTTCTGCTATTTTACCGTTTTCCATGACGGCAATGCGATCAGCTATTTTTGCTAATCCCAATCTGTGACTGATGACTATGGTTGTTTTCCCGGCGGCAATTTGGCGGAAGATGCTGTAAATTTCGTGTTCTGTCTTGGGGTCGAGGGCGGCGGTTGGTTCGTCAAAAATGAGCACTTCGGCTGTAGAAAGCCGCATTAAGGCGCGGGCGATCGCAATTCTTTGCCACTGTCCCCCCGATAAGTCGATGCCGTCTTCTAATTGTTTCCCCAACGGTGTCTCTAAACCTTGCTCTAAGCTGTTGACTTTTGCGCTAATCCCTGCTTCGGAAATAGCTTCGTTAATTGCGGTGTCATCCGACAGGGAAAGCAAGTCGCCGAAACCGACGTTTTCGCGGACTGTGGAGGGGAAACGGGCGTAATCTTGCATGACTACGGCGATGCGCGATCGCACGTATGCTAGAGAGTACGATCGCAAATCTTTGCCGTTCCAGGCGATCGTACCACTTGTCGGGTCGTACAGGCGACCGAGGAGTTTACCAAGGGTGGTTTTACCCGCGCCATTTTCACCAACAAGCACTAGCATTTCACCCGGATTAATCGTTAAGTTGATATCTTCAACGGTGCTTTTATTGCTACCGGGATAGCAGAAAGATAAATCCTTAATCTCGATGCCAATTTTATCTTTTGTGGGGTGGGAATCTTGCCCGCCATCTGGTAAACTAGGCAGGCGAGATGCCACATCCACAAGCGGAGACTGCAATTCTGGTTGGAGTTCCAAAAGTTGAAAAATCGGGCTAACACCGAGAGAGATATCGTACAAATTAGCATAATTGCCTATAAGTAATTGCAAACTTTGCTCCACCTGAACAATCAAACCCGAATAAAGCGCCAAATCTCCCAAAGTATAGCGACCACCCAAAGCTCCAATTACCACATAAACAAATGGCAAAGCTACTCCGATTCTACTAAACACTGACCACAAAAGTAAAACAATTGCTCCTTTTTTTCGGATTTGCTGCATCTCGCTAAAAAACTGCAAAAACTGACCTTGCCAGCGTTTGAGCCAAAGTTCCTGCAACCCAAACAAACGCAATTCTTTAGCGTATTCTTCCCCCGTCAAGACTCTAGCGGATAAGTTCATTTCACGAGTTATTTTAGCTTGCTTTCTTTGAACTCTCCAGATGATTTTGCTATATTTTCTTTGGATGTAAATTGAGGGGCAGGATGAAATCAACATCAGCACTGGCACCCACCAAGCTATCGCAGCAGCAAGGCCTATCGATGGAATAAATATAAAAATTCCCGTGACTGTCATGCTGATGGTAAAGGCTAGTTGCTGTATTTTGAATACTCCCGTTTTGGCTAATTCTACTATATTTAATAGTTCGGGGTTTTCAAAGAGGGCAATATCGTCGAAATTGGCGACTTTTTCGATGACTTTTCCTTCGACAAAGCCTTGAACGCGATCGCGCAAAGATGTCGAGACAAAAGAGCCCATTGTGTCTAGGGCATCGCCGACTAACCTGAGACTTAAGACTCCGGCAATACTCCACAGCAATATTGGCCGGGAAAGCATTAAAGCAAAGGGCTGTGCTGTTTGGGTTTGCGATAGCAACCTAGATACTTCATCAATGATTAATTTATCTAAAAAAAGCACGGCCGATGGGGCAGCACCGCCGATGATGTTGAGTATTATTAAATTTCGGAGCTCTATTGGTGCGGCTTTGATTATCAGGCCCAGGCTGCGCCACAAAGCTTGGAATGTGGTAATTTGGATGGCTTGCATAGTTTGTGGGTAGGTGTCGGGTCTACTCATCCCCCGACGGTATATTATAACAGTATTTATTAACTGTTTGCCAAGCATTTAAAATTAAATACCTTAGTTAGTTTACTCTGTGAATTATGGTATTCTATTCATCAATTAATTTTTCATTACTCCATTAGATACTCGAAAAAGTTCCTAGCATCCATCTAATTTAAATAATAATCATCATTATCGAGTATATCATTAAATAGTATAACCATCGAGTACATCATTAATACTATAACCATCGTAGTAAAAAAGCTGGCTTCTGTAAAACCACTTCTCGATTTTATTCGGAATATTATCGCAATCAAAATACTTGTCCTGAAAATAATTACCTCTTATATCGATATCATTCTCATAAATATATTCAGCAAAATAATACTTATAAAAAAAATTATCTTTGAAGACATCATCATCAAAATCATCATCAAAATCATCATCAAAGTCATCATCAAAATCATCATCAAAATCATCATCAAAATCATCATCAAAATCATCATCTTGTTCATGATCCCGATCAACTGTCTCTGTAGGTGCAGGTGCAGGTGCAGGTGCAGGATTGGGTAGAAGTGTTAATGGTGGTAGTGTTAATTTCTGATCCTCAACTACATTTATGAATGTAGAATCATAAATCTCTCCAACAATGGCGGTTATTTTAACTTGACCGATACTTTTTCCAGCGATAAATTTACCATCTGAATTTATATTGCCACTTGTTGCACGCCAGATGATATTCCCAGGCACCATCACATCCCCTTGCTGATCAGATCCTTTAGCACGAAAAGTTAAATTCTGATTAGGCTTAAGTTGTACTTCTTTAGGGGACTTGCGTATAAATAAAATCCCAGCCATACAATTGTATTGTCGAAAGAGCAACCAAAGGATTGGTATAGTATTAAGCTGCAAGCCCCTAGGATAAATTTCTAATCGTCTCAATACAGGAACTACAATAACTTCAACAGAAGCACTAATCTTAGCTGCATTAATAAATAGTTGACCCGCAAAGTCGAGAATCCGAGCGACAATCTTAAAGATGTTTTTCTGTAACCACGCTTCTATATCAAAACCAAGGATATCAGTTTCTTCATTTGTAAAATCTGTTTCGGTATTTTCAGCTTGTTCTGTTTTTTCACCAGTATTAAAATTAGTGGTTAAAAAATCGATAGCAGACTTGACAATAAAATTACTTTGGGTAAAGTTAACAAATGAAAATACACGCTCTAAAAGCCTCATGTATATTCCCAAAGTTAAGAGTTTAGCCCTTACCCCAGATTCAGGTATTTCAGAAACATTAGCTCGTACATTAAATGTACCTTTAGCATTGTGACCAGCAGTAAAATTACCGTTTTGGTCAATTTTGCCACCTGTTGTTTCCCAAGATATTTTTCCAGTATCTATTCGATTGCCATATTGGTCTAAGCCTACTGCTGTAAATTTTTGGCATTCACCAGGCTTGAGCTTTACTACTTTTTGAGGATAAATCTCTAATCGTCTTAAAACTGGGAGCAACGTAACTGTAACTGATTGAGTAATTCCTTCGACTGTCGCATTAACCGTAACTTCACGCTTTTCATAACCTCCTATAAAAGTTCCATTGCCGTTAATTCTTCCCCCTTGAGTACATTGCCAATCTACTTGATTAACCTGTATTGGTTCATCTTGTTGATCAAATCCTATAACATCAAAAGTAAAATTTTCTTCGGGTTGAAGTGCTACTTCCTTGGGAAAAATAGAAAAGTCTATCAATACAGAAACTACTGTAATATCAGCAAAGGTACTGATATTGTGTTCCGTGGAAGTAGCAGTTACTCTAAACTTACCTTTAGCATTTATGTCAGCTATAAAATTGCCATTTTGGTCAATCGTACCGCCTGTTGCTTTCCAAACTATCCTCCCAACTGCGATTTCACGATCCCACTCATCTAAACCATGAAGCTTGAATTGTTGATGCTGTCCAGGCTTTATTTCTACTTGGTTTGGTGAAATTACTAATGTCGTTAGTTTTGGTGGTTCAACTATCGTGACCTCAGCAGAAACGCTTATTTCTCCCAGAGTAGCAGTAACAGTTATTTCCTCCTCTTGATAACTAGCGCGGAACATTCCATTATTCAGAATTGACCCACCCGTTGTACTCCAGGTTATTTGTCCAATATTTATGTTGTCACCATACTGATCCTCACCTTTTACTCGAAACTGAAAACTCTGCCCAAACTCTAATTGAGATGTTGAGGATGTAATAATTAGTTCTGCTAGCTTCGGAGGTTCAATAATCGTAATTGGGATAACTCGACGAATAGAACGGACTGAAGCGATAATTTCAAAATTTCCTTGCTTGCTTCCAGCTATAAAATTGCCATTTTGGTTAATTGTTCCACCTCCGCTACTTGCTGACCAAGTAATTTTCCCAGTTTGTATGTTGTTATCATACTGATCTAAGCCCTTAACTTGAAAGTGAAAGCTCTGACCAAACTCTAATTGAGGTATTGAAGATATAATAATTAGTTCTGCTAGTCTCGGAGGTTCAATAATCGTAATTGGAATAACTCGACGAATTGAACTAACTGAAGCTATGATTTCAAATTTACCTTGCTTGCTTCCAGCTATAAAATTGCCATTTTGGTCAATGCTTCCACCTCCGCTTACTTCCCATAATACAGTTTCCTGCATGGGATTTCTGCGTTGATCTAAAACTTGTGCTGTGAATTGTTGCGTTTTACCAAACTCTAAAGTAATACTAGAGGGAGCAAAAGAAATATCAGTGATTCTAGGAGGCTGAATAATAGTAATTGTGACAGAAGTCTCAAAAATGCCTATCTTTGCTTTAACTTCAAATCTTCCTTCTCTTTGACCTGCGGTAAATAAACCCTGTTCGATTTTACCACCAGTAGTTTCCCATGTAATATCTTGAGCGTTAAAGTTCATCTCTCGATTATTCTGATCTAAAACTTTAACAATAAAATGCTGCTCTTGACCACAAAAGAGTGCTTGGAAAGTTTCATAAATAACAATTTTGCTTAGTTTAGGATAAGAACATCCCTTAATAGCATGAAGTGGTTTTCCGGTTTCTGCCTCCAACAATGTTACCCAATCTTTACCTGCAACAGCCAGAGTTTTTCCATTAGAGGTAATTGCTACAGAGCTAATAAAACCAGACTCTTCTGGTAAATTATAGATGATTTTATTATAATTATCTCGTAAATCAAATATTTTAATGTTTTGGGAAAAGCCTACTACAAGTATATTTTGATTGACATGATAAGCTAGAGAATTAATTGATTGATTGTGAGAGTAAGTATTGGTATCTTCTAAATTTAGAAGAGGTAACGTAGACAAATCTTTATTATCTAATGCGCCAACAATAACTCTACCTAAAACCCAAGCCCCTACAGCTATAGGCCCTCCTAATGAAAATCCCGCTACCGTAGCTGCTACATCTACTAAACCTTTCCCCAAAACTGAAGCTGATTGATTTGAAGACACTGCTTCTGTTTTGGATTGCCAAAATTTGATAACCCCATCACGACTTCCACTAATTAAGGTTGTGTTGCCTGAAGTAATACTTAAAGATTGAATCCAATCCGAATGCCCTTCAATACTGCCTATGAGTTGACCGCTATCTAAATTCCATAATGTAATTTTATTATTAGTGCTTCCACAAGCGATGACTTTTCCATCATGGCTAATACATAAGCTCAAAACACAAAATAGTTCCTTTTCATTTTTTATGGTTTTACTTAGCTTACCTGTATTTAGCTCCCATATTTTGATGGTTTTATCTGCGCTACCGCTAACAATTTTGCCGTTAGCAGCGATAGCAACAGCAGTAATCCAACTAGAATGACCATTGAGCGTCCGAATAATCTGCCCTGTTTTTAAATTCCATACCTTAATAGTTTTATCTGCACCTCCGCTAACTAATATACTTCCACCCGGACTAATAGCCACAGACAAAACCCAATGCGAATGTCCTTCAATACTACGAATCAGTGCCCCTGTTTGCAAATCCCATACCCAAATTTTTTTCCAACTCCCTCCTACTAAAATAGTATTGCCTGGACTTATTGCTAGACAAGTAATAACATCTGTTGGGCAAGTTGTTAAGTTTTCTGGTGTATTTGCCCTCAAATAAGAATTATCACCACGAAAAACTCTGTAGGCAAATTGTTTAACTCTGTCTGATTCATCTTTGATAGACTGTTCAATCAATAGTTCTAAACCTTGTTGACCATAATTGAGAGTCTCTGATAAAGCAGCAAGTCTTTCTTGCTCACTTGGACTAGATAACTGCTTCTTAACTTCTTCAATTCTTGTAGACATTATATTTCTCTCCCAATCATTAAATTTCTGATTTTTGGGCAGCCACAAGCAACAAATTAGCTAGGTGATAGAGGGTTCTCCCGTAAATGTGGTGATAATAAAAGTTCATCTAAGTTATTTATGTAGATTATACCAGATGCTCGGTTAATCATTGTAAATGATGATGACATAATTTCTATTTCTTTATCCTCACGCCCAGGTTGGTTGAAAATTTATCAGTGCATTACACTTACCCACCGTTAAAAATTTGCTTTGCGGTCAAATTCAACTCTGGAAACACTGCCGATTCAACCCTTTCATCTCCTCGAAACAGCTTAATTTGATACTCACCATCTACTAACTGATAAACCGATAAAGTAGGCTGTTTCGGAGAACCAATATAACGGCTACCACCTAAACCCAAATAATCTACAATCCAATATTCAAAAATGCCTAATGCTTCATAATCAATCATTTTGTGGCCATAATCATCCCGCCAATTTGTGCTGACAACTTCAACAACTAATTTGACGGAATTTCCCTGAGTAATAACTGATTCTCTTTCCCATCGAGACTCATTGGCTGCTACGGCTTGTTTATCTAATACAATTACATCGGGATCGTAGCCAGAGTTATCGCTAAATTTAATTGTACATTCCTTGGGAATAAAGTAAGGAATCTGTAGTCGCCTGATTTCTAACCCAAACTCGATCGCCTGAAAACCTGCGCTGGCTGAATGTTTACCAGTTGGATTTGGCATTTCAACAATAACTCCGTTATGTAATTCATAATGTCCGTTTTCTGGCTTTCCTTCCAGAAAATCATCAAAAGTTATTAACTTGGATATTGTTTGAGTCATCAGAAAGCCTCTTTAGTGATAGGTACATGAATAATTATATTTTTAGCTTGATCGAGGGATGCGATCGCCCTTTCCATCTCAAACTCTGCCAGATCGAGCGATCGCCCTGAATGCCACCATAGCATAAACCGCTTTATGCCAAAATTATCCAAATGTCAAACGCCGCACCGTACCGTCATCTGTAAATCGCTGTTCGCCAACTCCAACAACTTCCACAATAACTTCGCGTTCAGAAATCGAAAATTGACCCTCGCGCGCGGCAATTTCAACGATGATTTTTTCCCCTGCCAAATACACCTTGTAATTAGTCGTTGCCCAGACACCTTGTTCGTGTTCAAAACTGTCTCCGTCGTCCTCATAAAGCGTCCATTCACCGCTTCCGGGCCAAATTCGCATTTTTAATGACTCAAGCGGTTCTTCGCTGACAAATTGCCTCACAGGTTCCATCGCAATTATGCCCCCACCCCGCACGTAAAGCGGCATTCTCTCCAAAGGTGCATAAGCTAAAATGTGCGTCGGGCCCTGATAGCATTCGCCCGTCCACCAATCGTACCAAGTCCCCTCCGGGAAATAAACGGCGCGATGCTCAACTCCCGGCCGGTAAACGGGTGCAGCCATCAGCGACGGGCCGAGCAATACTTGATCGTAAAGATGATAAGTTGCCCGATCGCGCGGAAATTGATATAGTAACGGTCGCAAAATCGGTGTTCCCGTCGTCGCAGCTTCCCAAAACAAGGTGTAAATGTAAGGCAACAACTGATAGCGCAAATTCATGTATTCGCGGCAAATCTTCTCAGTGCGATCGCCAAAAACCCACGGTTCGTGTTGGGCCGTATTTATCGCCGAATGACCGCGCATCAAGGGATACAGCATTCCCACCTGCATCCACCGCGCGAACAATTCAGCGGTTGCATTCTCCGCAAAACCCCCGATGTCGCAACCGACAAACGCCACGCCGGAAAGCCCCATATTGCAAAGCATCGGTAGCGACATTTCTAAGTATTCCCACTGCGATAGATTGTCGCCCATCCATACCGACGAGTAACGCTGAATGCCCGCAAAACCCGATCGCGTCAGCACAAAAGATCGCTCGCCCGATCGCACTTTTTGCAACCCTTCCGAACAAGCTTTCGCCATCATCAACCCATACAAATTGTGCGTTTCCGCGTGGGTTGCGCCCTCGGATTCCGGGCCTTGCGGTGCATCCAGCGGAAACCAGACGTGTTGGTGGCCGTCGCCAAAAGGCCGTTCTGCGATCGAAGGTTCGTTCATGTCGTTCCAAATCCCCGCAACGCCCATCTCTGTAAGGTTTTTGTGCAATTCGCCCCACCACTGGCGCACCTCTGGCCGCAGGAAGTCTGGAAACACCGCTTTTTCGGGCCAAACGTAACCGTGGAATAGCCTTCCCTCTGCGGTGCGGACGAAATAGTCATTTTCCACACCCCGATCGAATACTTCATAATCTCCTTCCGGTTCGTACTTGACACCGGGATCGACAATCGTGACAACCTTAAAACCGGCTGCTTTCAAGTCTGCGAGAAGTTTCGCGGGATCGGGGAAACGCTTCGGGCTCCAGGTAAAAACGCGGTAGCCGTTCATATAGTCGATATCGAGGTGGATGACATCGCAGGGAATGGCGCGATCGCGAAATTCCTTCGCCAACTCCCGCACAACCTCCTCGGATTCGTAACTCCAGCGGCATTGGTGGTATCCCAGCGCCCATTTTGGCGGAAGCGGCATCCGGCCGGTTAACTGCGTGTAGGTGGCGATAATTTGGGCGGGTTCCGGGCCGTAAATGATGTAGTAATCGAGTTCCGGGCCTCTGGTTTCCATCCGCAAAACCCCCGGTTGTTGGGCGCCGATGTCGAACTGACTCCAAAATGTAGTGTTGAAAAAGAGGCCGTAAGCGCGATCGGGATTCAGGGCGATGTAAAATGGGATCGCCTGGTACATTTCATCGCTGAGGGAATTGTAGTCAAGCGCGTCTATTGTCCAGTTTGTCTTGACTTCGGAGAGTTTGTCGAGAAAGCCGGTGCGTTCGCCAAAACCGTAGAAGTGTTCGTCTGCTTCGATGCGTTTCCAGCCTGCGGTTGCGCCGGTGCGCCATCCCATACTGGGATCGCAGTCGCTAGCAAAGGGTTTTCCCGATTTGTCCAAGCATTCGATGGAAGTGCGATCGCGCTTGACTGAAATTGTTATTTGTGATGTTTCAATTTCTATTTTTTCCTCTGTTTCTCGCACTTCAAATGGTATAATTTCCCACTCTTCGTCAGGGACAGTTATTGAGTGCGATCGGCTTTTGAATTCACCTGTCGGGGACATTCGCACTCTGATTAAATTCGGCGCGAGGATACTGAGGTTTAGGGAAGTTTCGCCGCAATTAAAGTGAAGGGTGCGATCGGTTTTCTTTATGGACTCTACCGAGCCTATTGTTGACCAAGGCTGTTCTGTAATTTGGAGTTTTCCGAAGTATTGTGGCATAGACTCTGACTGAAAATATTATCGATTTTGCTTTCATGAGTTAAGGGTTGTCATCTGGCAAAAGGCTGAACTACAACGATCGATCTCATGCACCAAAACCTCAATATCTCTAATCTGTCCGATCCACCGCCTGATTAACCCGATCGCCTGAGAGTATTGTAAAGGTGAGAGCTAAAGAATCTAAAATAAATGTTACCTAAGTTTATTAAACCTTTAACTTATGCCTCTCACAGAATTTTTATCCCTCCTCAAATAGTTATCTCACTCCGATAAACTGTTGCTACTAAATTTCGTGGTAGCCGAATTATTGAATAATGAATCAGGTTTAATCCCATTAAACTGTTGCTACTAAATTTCGTGGTAGCCGAATTATTGAATAATGAATCAGGTTTAATCCCATTGGATGTTCAGAACAAAATAGATACTCAAGGTTTATATGATTCTTTTGAAGCTGCTGCTGGTTTAGCAAAAGCACTAGCAGAGGAAAAAGCGAAGACACTTGGTTAATATGGTGCTTTGGTAGTCTAGATGCTTGCTTTTTCAGCGACCGCCTGCTACCTTTATTTTGGGTCCACTAAAACTTGATTGAAAACCTGTTTTTGTCTGTGGGATTTGTTTTACTCCTCACAGTTCGGGGCGTCTCAGAAACAGCGGTGAATTTGCTGATTGTTGCGTACATCACAAATTAGCAGAAGTACAGTCTCGGTATTTTTAAAGATGAGGGTAGCCATGAAACGTAAAAAACAAGACCAACTCAGCCGCCGCCAGTTTCTACTCGGTTCGGCAATTGCAGGTAGCGGTATTATTGCCGCAAACCTGCGATCGCAATCAGGATTAGCACAATCTTCTGCACCGGCAATTATCACCTCGGAGCGGATGCGCCCCAGCATTCCATACGGTGTTGCTAGCGGTGATATTACCGGCAACAGTGCGGTGATTTGGAGTCGGTGCGATCGCTCCTCCCGGATGATAGTCGAATATGACACCGCCGACTCCTTCGGCAACGTGCAGCGCATCATCGGCCCAGCAGCGTTGGAAACTAGCGATTACACGGCGCGTATTAACCTGATTGACCTACCAGCCGACCGGCAAATATTCTACCGAGTCAGCTTCCAGAATTTAGCCGATCCAAACATCTACAGCGTCCCCGTTACAGGCAGTTTCCGCACACCTCCAAACAGCAAGCGCGACATCTTTTTTGCCTGGTCTGGAGACACCGCCGGACAGGGTTGGGGTATCAATTCTGAATGGGGCGGCATGAAAATCTATGAAACTATCAGGCAGCTTAAGCCAGACTTCTTCATTCATTCTGGCGATTACATCTATGCCGATAATCCGATTAAATCTGAGGTAAAACTTGACGACGGTAGCATCTGGAAAAACATCACAACAGAAGAAAAGTCAAAAGTAGCTGAAACCTTAACAGAGTTTCGCGGAAATTACATCTACAACCTGCTAGACAATAACATCCGGCGCTTCAACGCCGAAGTGCCTCAGCTAGTTCAGTGGGATGACCACGAAACTACAAACAACTGGTATCCCGGCGAGATGCTAATGAGCGATGACCGCTACAAAGTCAAAAGCAGTTCTTTACTGGCAGCGCGAGGCAAGCAAGCATTTATGGAGTATACGCCGATCCGCTTCGATGCCAACGACCCAGAACGGATTTACCGTTCGTTCAATTACGGTTCTTCCCTGGAAATTTTTATGCTGGATATGCGTAGCTACCGAGGAATAAACACTACCAACCGTCAGACAGCAGCAAGTGAAGAAACGGCGTTTTTGGGTAATGCCCAAGTTAGCTGGTTAAAGAACAAATTGCAGAATTCAAAGGCAAGGTGGAAAGTAATTGCTAGCGATATGCCAGTCGGATTGGTGATTGAAGATGGCAAAAACAGCGGCAAATTTGAAAACCTCGCCAATGGAGATGGCCCTGCATTAGGACGCGAACTCGAACTTGCTCAATTGTTGCGCTTTATCCAGCAAAACAATATCCAAAATGTCGTTTGGCTGACGGCTGACGTGCATTATGCTGCCGCGCACTACTACGATCCAGGTCAAGCTCAATTCACTGATTTTAAACCTTTTTGGGAGTTTGTTGCCGGGCCGCTTCACGCTGGAACTTACGGACCAAACAAGCTTGACAATACTTTTGGCCCCCTAGTTAAGTTCCAAAGTTTGCCGCCGGGAGAATTAGAAAATCTACCTCCTACAAAAGGTTTTCAGTTCTTTGGTACGGTTAAAATTAATGGCGACAGTCAGGTGATGACTGTGGCGCTGCACAACCTTGAAGGCAAAATTCTCTACAGCGTGGACTTGCCGCCGGAGGTTTAAAACAGCTTCAAGGGCCTGGACAAGTCGATCGGCAAAATTACAAAATGTACGAGTAATATCAAGTTCTATCATCTGCGATCGATCGGGGAGTAGTAACGCGCTCAAAGCCATATCTACTTACCGATAGAAAATAATATTCTCAATAGACATCTCCAAAATAGTAACAATTCGTGATAAGATCCCATCCTCAAGCTTTTTTGACACAGAAACATGAGCGACA